>JACDDS010000002.1 GCA_013816805.1 Chitinophagales bacterium
CCAGTGCCATACTCCTTGAGTATCCTGATAATTTGTTCTTCGGTGAATTTTTCTCTTTTCATGACCAGTTAAATTTAAAACTGTATTTTCTATTTTTAACTGGCCCTATTTTATGGGGAGCTTACACGGAAGGCCAATGAAGTGTTTTGGTCAGAGCCAATTATAAATGGTTGAACGCCTATGAACTTGAATTGCGATGAATTATAGTCAATAAACTTTTGAAGGTATTGGCCAATAATTCTTTTATCAGCCGATTTGAACCATTTTTTTTGCAAAGCAATTCCACCTAACTGTCTTGAATGTTCAGTTAAACAAGGTACCTCACAAAAAACATCTAATGGCTTGCTCATTCGAATAATGATTGATCTATCCTTGTAGCGAAATAATCATTGAACTCTTCCTTGGCATTTCTAATCAACCCTTCTTGCAAATACTCTTTTATCAATGGGTATATTTCGTATTTGATGCGGTTTGTCATTTCCTCGTCACTGTCTGCTATAAAATAACCTTGGCCTGGTTGCAGCGATAATTCATTGCTTGAAGCGTACCAGTCGAATATTTCTTGAATTCTTGCAAAATCATCTTTGAAAAATTGATTTGAAATAATTGCTTTTGGTTTTAAAGAATACCAGGCAAATCTTCTACGTAATGCAAAGTCAACTACTGCCAAGCTTCTGTCAGCAGTATTCATAGTAGCAATTACGGAAAAATTATCTGGTAGCTTTTTTATTTTGAAATCTGGAGAAATTTCAATTTCAACATTCAATTTGTCCATCTTGTGTTCAAACAAATAGAAGATTGGACCTAAAACATTCGATAGGTTAGCTCTATTTATTTCGTCAATTATTAGAAGAACTTTTTCCTTCTCGTGTTCTTTTGCATACTTCACTGCTTCAGTGAAGCTTCCTAAATTTTCTTTATAGCTAAGTTCTTTGTTATTAAGGTCTGGTCGAATACCAAATATAAAATCTGAAAAACTTGTCTCTGCGTGGAATTGAGTAAAAAATGTTTTTGCATTAACTTTTTCAGCGACCTCTTTTGCTGTTCTTGTTTTTCCAGTGCCCGGAGGACCTTGAAGTACAATATATTTTCTTTGATTCAAAAGATTTTTTATTTCTTCGGCTTCATCTGTTGTTTCCTTTTTAAGAAAAGGTTCTAAGGCTTCTGAAATTGCTTTTCGATGGTCTTTATTGGATGGCCAGTCTCTAAGTTTTGCATAGCCAGCCACAAATGCAGCAATTATTTTCTTGCCTTCATCGTTTTCAGGATCATTAACAATTTGACTAGCAGGTAAAAATTTAGAATACATTTTAGAAATAGTATTCTTAATATGGTTTAGTTCAGAATGGCCTGTAAATGCTTTAGGCAATCCAGTTTCAATATCTGAAAAATCAGATTTACAAAAACCTTTTTCGTCAATTAGCTTTGAGAATAATCTTCTAAGTCCTGGGTAAGTTGCTAGTTCATAATCATTTTTAAAGCCACTAGACCCAATTCCTAAACATACTAGCCAAGGTTTGCTTTGGTCGTTAGGAAATATAGTAAGTGAAAAATCGTGGTATGGGCCAGAAGCTTCTTCTTCTGGATGAATAAAACCAAAATATGCACCATTGTCTTTTAATGCCTCTTGTCCAGTGTTGTTACGTTCAACATAAGGTTTATTGAATTCGTTGTCTTTCTTAGCACCGAATTGTTCCGCTTTCTCCTTGATGAATTGTCTAATATTTTCTATCCTCATATATAATCGGAATGTTCATTTTACAATTGTGTTTAACGTTTCGCAGTTACCTAAAGGGTGGGACTTTTACCACAAGACTTGATTTGAAAAACTAAACTTCCATTAACCACTATACTGTCTTTGAAACACGAAATCCCGTCTTTTGGGCAGGTGTGTTATAGGGCGCTTTTTTATTCTTTTCTTGGTCTGGATGCATTACAAAATCTATGTGTTAGTCTTGCATTTTCTGGGATGGTCTTGCCACCTAACCAATACTGCTCAATATGGTCAACGGCTGCATCATCTATTTGTGATATTTGATTATCACATAAGGCGCAAGTCGGGTTTTCTTCAAAAAGTTGTTCTTTCAAGTTGAAAGAGAAACATCTTTGCTGTTTCTTCTGTTCTCCTAGAATTTCATTCAGCGTATTTCTCCATTTGTCAAAACGTCTAATTACTTTTCTCTCCTCACTAGTCCCGATTTCAATGGCATCTATAAATTCTATATCATTAGTCATTATGCTTATGAATGCTTCTCTAATCGAGTCTAGGTTCGCATAAACGCTGTTTTTGTCAACTCGCGCAAATGAGTCCATAAGCACATCAAATAATGAGGCATTGAATCTTGACTTTTCCCAATATCCGTTTGGATTCTTATCATTTCCTTTATAATACCTTTTAAAGGCGTTCTCACCTAGAAGGGACTTTATTATTGCAATAGAATTTTTAAAGGCATTCCTAAGCTGCTCAGCATCTTTGTCGGAAATATTTTGAAATCTTGTTGTTTCATTATTGAGAAAATTCTTTACTGGAGATTTGTAATTGATATGAGTGTTGTGAAAGAAAGAAGCAAATCTTAACACAAGTTCAGCGTCCTTCATCCTTCTGTCGGAATGTTTTAGGCCAAGTAATTCTAAGAAGGTATTATCAGAAGCTAATTCCTTTATTAGATTATTAAATTTGCCTCTATAAACACAATTACGAAGTTCTTGAGTGTTTAAAGGAACTGAGCCAGTATTTAGTCTCTCAAATATTTCAAATTTCAAATTGGGATTAGATTCCTTTTTGAAAGTGATAGTTCTTATTTTGCAATACCGTATTTTGTCTTGAATGTCTTCAGGCAATTGAGTAAATTGTTTCCCTTGATATTCTTTAAGCACTTTTAGTCCAGTCAGCTTAAATGGTTTTCCTTTTTTGTCTGGGAAAAGCCCGTCCATATATGCGAAGAATGAAGTAAGTCGTTGTTGACCATCAATTACATAGATTTTGCCATCAGGTTCTTCTGTCAGATAAACTACGGGTAAAGGAATATCGAGTAAGGCTGATTCTAATAATCGACTACTTTTTATTATATCCCAAACAAAATAGCGCTGAAAGTCTGGCTGAACATCCAGTTTTCCACGCTTCCATCTTTGGTAAAGCCCATCAATTTCGGGATCCCCTTGTTCAGTATAAATTTTCGTTGGGCCATCTCCTACGACTTCCGATTCTGGTTCATCACCTTCATCATCAAAAAAGATTTCTTCCTCTAATTCTTCAGTCATTTTTATTGATTCGTTGTCCATATTGTATTAATTTAATTGCGTCTTTCTAAAATGCCCTATAACGGCTGGCGGCTTGGCGAAGGTGTCGATTTTTACCACAAATGTTGATGCGGAGAATCAATGTTTGATTAACCACAACGGTGTCTGCGGAACACTGAACCGCCACTTTTGCCAAACCGCTGTTAGCGGTAATTATTTTATTTTTAGTATTGTCTCAAATATTTTTCTTGGTGTAAAATTTGGATAGTCATTTATTACTTTTTCTATAATATCCTTTTTCAGTCCATCTTCTCTTTGATACGATTTCAAAAATGGGTATTTTGTCTTGTAAAGTATTTCCAAGTCGTGTCCTTGATGCAGATTAAATTCTTCTGTAACATTTAAAGTCCAACCATTTTGAAGGATACAAGGTTTTATATTTGTTGAATACAGTCCTAAATCATTTAGAACTTTGTCTATTATTATTTGTGCGTCAGGCATTGTTAGTTTATTAATGTCGGCATAGTTAGAATAATCGTTCAAAGTAAAATCAGAAAAATTTACTCTTCTTTCTCTGAGAAATAGCAAACCCATAAGTAGAGGGTCAAGCAGATAATTCTCAATTGCATATCTGTCATTTTCACCGATTACTATTACTCTATCTTTGCTGGCGTTTGTGGTGTCCCAATCAATAATTCCATAAACCTGCTCGTTCCCATTTTTCGATAAGTTATTTACTATATCAATGACATCAGTGCAATTTGAACCAACTGATGTTCTTGCTGGCAAGTAAATGGGTTCTGATGGCAATTGTTCGATACGTGAATAAATGTTCGTTAGAAGTTCGTAATAATTTACATCATTTTTACTTTCAACAAATACTTGTCTTCTTTTGTCATTAGAAATTTTTAGGAAAGGAATATCAGACGATAGAATTTCAACTGCTTGTTGAGTAGGTATTTTTGTTGGTATATTGTTCCCTCTAATCATTTGATAAATTGAAATACCATCCGAAGCAATTATTGTTGTCGGAGAATGAGTTGAAATAACCGTTGGGATTTTGTTCTCATTTACTATGTTCTTGTTTAGAACATCTACCATCATTTTAGACATTGAGGGATGGAGACCTGCATCAGGTTCGTCAAGCAATAATAAGTCTGGCTTCCCCAAATCTCCGCCAGTGTTGTATATAGCTAGTGCAAGCGACATTAATACTTTCTCGCCTGTCGATAAATCCATTGAGCTAATTTCAAAACCTGCAACTCGATCTTTTAATTTAAAATTGAAATTTGATTCTAGCCGAGTTCCGATTGGACTATTTACCTCATATGGTATATTCGTTTCAAGAAGGATTTTATTTACAAAATCCCAAGGAGGTTTTCCATATTTGTCTTCAAATTCTTTCATTGATAGTACAGGTTTTGAAGTAGGTCTTCCTGTTGAGTTGTAATATTCATTAAGGTTATTTTCTTCTTGCCTCTTATGATAAGTTTTGAAAATAAGAGCAAATTGGGCAGTGAAAAAATCATTATTCGCCATAAAAGAGATGTCGAAATAATCTGCAAAATCATCTTCTGTTAGTTTGTCGAATGTCTTTTTTGTGCCTTCAATTGTTTGTGTGATATATTTTTTTTGGTTTTCGTCTCCACCCAAATGCTGAAATAGTCTTTGAATTGTAAGGTTGGTTTCCGTAATTATATTTTGTAATGCGTTGTTGTAATTATTCCAAGTAGTCTTAATATGATTAATAATTGTTTGTGGGTTACAAGTTTCCTCAATATTGGGATTTAGTCCGTTAAATCCAATATATCTAACATTTGTTTTGACCACACCATTTATTAAAACCTGAGATTTTTTATTATCTGCTATTGCCTCTAATAAATGTGTTTTACCGCTACCGTTTTTACCAGTTAGCGCTGAAAACTCGGGAAGCTCAAACTCGCAAGGCGGATTTATTGATTTATGTTTCTGATTTATGTTGATTTTCATACTTATTTTGGTTGTCTTTAGTAATTACCGCTAACATCTATTACGCTACTGCTTCTTTTATTCATAGCGTGAATCCGCCTCTGAGTATGAGGATATACGCATGTTTTAACAAGAAAGCCATAGCGCTATAATATAGTAAGTATACTATTTTCAAATATAAAACTTTTGAAAAGGGAACCGGCGAGAGCCTGCTTTACTGAGGCAGTGCGCACAATATCCGTCATTTATCCTTGCGGTCGTTTAGGCATTTCCGCCATTCACTCAGCTTAAAGAAACTCATTCCTGATTGTCCGTTTTCCAGATTTTTTCTTTTGCATTTTTATAATGCTTCTCACAACTTTGGCGCGCCTTAGAGCCTGAGGGGGTTCTTCGGCTTTTCTGTAATTAAAACACAATCTACGCTTATGCAACAGTTAAAACGCTGCCTGCCGGTGGCATGCAATGTGCATTTTTGCATCATCATTCTATTATCCGGATTTGGTTCCTGCCTGGTATCTGCCTCCACAGTTACAAATATCAGTGCCATATACCGGAACGGTCAAACTTTTACAACCTGGACATCCCCGAAGGGTACCAACCTTCAGTATAATGTTTACCGCTCCACTTCAAAATTTACCTCATCATCCCAGCTTAGCAGTTCCACCTTTTTAGGATTTGTAAGGGACAGTTCCTCAAAAAATATCCGCCGCACCAGTCTCGACCATCAAAATGTGTTTTTTAAAATAAAAGATAATGGTAATCCACTTTCAGCTTCACAGGGGTTATATGTAACTACTTCTGTTAACGGTAAATCTTATTATTATGCAGTTACCGTAACAACCCTGAGTGATAATAAAGAAGATAAAACCATCACCATCGGTAGTAATAGTCTCTCCACACCGGTTAAAGAAAAGGTATCTGACCCATTGCCTGTATGGCAGGATTCAATACACTGGTCAACCGGAGACGAAGTGCAGATGTATGTGATCTTTGGAAATAACCAGGAAGCCGAGAACATGCCAGCATTTAACAGTAAAGGGTCGTACGGGTATAATTTTTACGTGTTAAAAAGGGGTGCTAAAAGCAAATATGCGCTCTTCGAATTCTATGAAGGCCTCCAGGAAAATTCCATCAAGGGGAATGGCCTTTCTCAATTTATGAATGGTACCATTACGGATTGCTACATAATGGGGATGGATGACTGGCTGCCATCCTCCGCTTCAAATGGTGATCATACGTATTGGAATGGCTACCATCAGTCGTACGACTTTTACTCGGGCACTAATCCTGTTCCATCGTCGGGAACGATAAAAACATTTTCCCAGCGCCGCTACATTTATTTGCTTGGATGGGCAAAGAAAAATTTGCCGCTTGATACTTCTAAGGTTTACCTGGTGGGTGTCTCAGCCGGTGGTTTCGGAGTGCTTACCACTGCGATGATTATCCCTGACCAGATAGCGGCGGTATATGAAGCTGCCGGTCCTTTCCTGGTGCAACCCGAAGGCAACGACAGCAAGTCGCAGGAGCTTACACAAATGTGGGGAGAAGCTTCAAAAGATCTTAGTTCAGATATTAAATATCCGTCTTCTGAAAATGACATTGGCATCTATGAATTGCTGGATACACGCTCCATGCTGCACATCAATAAAGACTATAATTTACCACCGGTGTATTGTGTTTATGGAAAAAACGATAAAACAATATTGTGGAATAAGTGGACAGTGGGAGGTTTTGATTCTTTAGAAACCACCCGTTGCGGAGGCGTATTCTTCTGGGACCAGCGCGATCATGATGGCAACGGAGCTAATTTTCTTGATCAGGAAACTACACCTGACTTCTATTCCCTGCAGACAACGAAACTGTTTCCTGCATTTTCCAACTGTTCTATTGACCCCAATTTAGGAACGGGAGACCCTGGCAGCGGTGCAAACTATGGAGCTCTTAACGGATATTTAGGCTGGAAGAATGATATCACAGATGAAAACTGTAAATTATCTATTAACGTTTTTATAAAAGATTTTTATGTGGGTGGCAAGCTTAGTGCTAATCAGTATTCTACCTGCAAAAGCGATATAACCTTTCGCCGGGTCCAGCATTTTCATCCAAAAAACGGAGATAAAATAACCTGGACGAATTATGATGTTAATAATTCAGTAATAGAGAGCGGTTCCTTTACCTATAAAAGCGGCTTGATTACATTAAAAGGAATTACAATCAAGAAATCAGGAAACCAGGTTAAGCTTACTTTGGGTAATTGCAGCCGTAGTGAAGCAGTGTTGTCAAACCTGCAAACGGCAACTGTTTCCTACAGCAAAACTTCAGAAGGATATATCGCACATATTTATTGTGAAAATGTGCAAAGCGTTAAAATGTCTATGTATGATGTGCTGGGAAGAAGGATTACCGTTCAGCAATTTCAACTTGCTACCGGTGATAATAACATTCCGGTTTTATATAAAAGGCCAGGTATTTATTTAGTAGAATGGAAAGGAGACACAATTGCTGCTGTGGATAAGCTGTTATTTTAATGAAAAGGTTCTTTCACGGCTGGATTATAAATAAAGTGATGTAATCTTTTTATAGATTAGTTCCTAATCAGTGTGTGTTGCTTGTGAGATCAAAGACTCTTAACACGGTTATACTTCAGCCCAAAATCTCTTTTCATTCAAACCAGGATATAAATTACTTAGCAAAACTTACGGAACGTTTTTCCCGGATCACTGTCACTTTAATTTGGCCCGGGTAGGTCATTTCATTTTGTATTTTTTGAGAAAGAGAGAACGATAGTTCTTCAGATTGCTTATCCGTAATTTTTTCTGATTCTACAATTACACGAAGCTCCCGGCCTGCCTGGATGGCGTAGGCTTTTTCGACCCCATCCTGGCTCATGGCCAGGTTTTCGAGGTCTTTTAACCGCTTCAGGTATTGCTCCAGCATTTCACGCCGAGCTCCGGGGCGGGCTCCGGATACGGCATCACAGGCCTGTACAATCGGTGAGATCACATACGTCATCTCCACTTCATCATGATGAGCCCCAATGGCATTACAGATAGCAGGATGTTCGTTGTATTTTTCGGCAAGCTTCATTCCTAATAGTGCATGGCTAAGCTCACTTTCTTCTTCCGGCACCTTACCAATATCATGGAGCAATCCTGCTCGCTTAGCAAGCTTAGGGTTTAAACCCAATTCGGCCGACATGATGGAACACAAGTTGGCAACCTCCTTAGAGTGCATCAGAAGATTTTGTCCGTAAGAAGAGCGGAAACGCATCCTGCCTACCATTTTCGTCAATTCGGCATGCAAACCATGTATCCCAAGCTCAACAACCGTACGTTCGCCCACTTCTACTATATGATCTTCCATTTGCTTCCGGGTTTTTTCCACCACTTCTTCAATTCGCGCAGGATGTATTCTTCCATCAGCCACCAGGCGCTGTAAAGAAAGCCGGGCAATCTCTCTGCGAACAGGATCGAAACAGCTGATAATGATGGTTTCCGGAGTGTCATCCACAATAATCTCCACCCCCGTGGCAGCTTCCAAAGCCCGGATATTTCTGCCTTCCCGGCCAATAATTTGTCCCTTTATATCATCGCTTTCAATATGGAATGTAGAGATTGAATTTTCAATAGCATGTTCAGCCGCCACGCGCTGAATCGTTTGAATAACTATTTTCTTCGCTTCCTTGTTGGCTTTTACTTTTGCCTCATCCATTATTTCCTTTACATGACCCATTGCTTCAGACCTGGCTGTTTCTTTCAGATTTTCAATCAGTTGGGCCTTAGCTTCTGCTTCTGTAAGCCGTGCAATCTTTTCCAGTTTCTGGATATGCTCTTCCTGAGCTTTTTCCAGTTCTGATTTTTTTAAAGAAACTAATTCAAGCTGACGGGAAAGATTTTGCTTAATAGTTTCCACTTCCTGCTCTTTTCGCTGAGCCCCTTCCATCTTTTGAGATAGCACTTGCTCATTTCTCTTAAAGCGAAGGTCATTTTGCTCCAAAGACTTTATGCGTTGCAGAGATTCTTTTTCAAATTCACCTTTAAGCTGTAAAATCTGCTCTTTTGCTTCTAATAATTTGTCTTTTTTTAAGTTTTCTGCTTGCTGACGGGCATCTGCCAGTGTTCTATCAGCTTCCTGGATCGCTAATTCACGCTCTTTTTTTGATGATTTGGAATACATAAGCCTGCCCACAAGCAGGCCCAGGCCAGCCATTATTATTGCCATTACAGCAAAAGCTATATAAGGAATTTGAGAATTCATTGTTTAATTTTTTGATTTTGAACAACATAACCAAATGGGTTTTCAGAAATTAATAGTCAGTCTATAACCAATTATTCTTAAAGTTAGTATCACAAAATTATAAATTTTGAAATACGAGGTATTGGTTATTCAAGCGGGAGTTTAATCAGGATACTTTTGGCTGACAAAAGTTTAAGGCTTCCGCAGTCCTTCCGAAACTAATAGCTCAGCCTCGGATAATTTTTTATTTACCTGCTCATTAACAGCTGTCCCTTCTTCATTTATTTTCATTACTTCCACCACATTCATTAAGGCGCTCATCGCGAGGTAATCCAGCTTTTCCTGACCTGTAAATTGCATTTGAAACTGGTATAACTTATCATTTATCAGCCTTTCTGCTTCTTTTATAAGAATTTGCTCGTTCGCTTTTACCTTAATAGGATAGGTGCGGTCAGCAATTGTGATATTAATGCTTATGGTGTCGCTCATAGTTATTCTGCCGATAGTTTTTCAATGCATCGGTCAATTTCCCGGATATATTCATTTAGCTTCCGCCTGGCATCCTTCAAATTCCCTTCGGAAAAGGGAATGTGGGTTGTTGCTTTTAATAATGTAATCTGCTCTTCCAGCTGACGAATCTGATCATTCTTTTGCTTTAACTCTGTCGCAGTAACCCGAAGCTTTTCATCTTTTACCAGCGTTTCAGCTGCTAGCCGGTCCTGTTTATCCAGGAGCCGATGGATTTTGGAAACAAGATCTTCCGTTTTCTTTAAAAGTTCATTCATTTTTAGTGCCTTACAACAGCATTTAATTCTGAAGAAAAAGTTTTAAGGAGCTGATTCATTTCATTTTCCACCTCCTGATCTGTTAATGTTTTATCCGGATGCTGAAACATAAAACTTACCGCATAAGATTTTTTATCGCTTCCTATTTTTTCATCTGAATATACATCAAACAAATTTACTTCTTTAAGCAGTGAATTACTAGATTTAAAAGCAATGCCTTCAATGTCCTGAAATGAAGTTTTTTTATCAATTATAAGGGCTAGATCGCGGCGGACAGAGGGAAATTTAGGAGGAGGCACAAACGTGGCTGAATTGCTTCCTAAATTTAAAAGTGCTTCCAGATCAAATTCGGCGTAAAAAACTTCTTTTTTAATATCAAAATAACTAAGCAACCCGGTATTTAGTTTTCCGATAGATGCAATTAATTGTTTATTTACATCATACGAAATCATAGACTGATAAATTTCATTTTCTGTTGATGCTGTTTGGAAGCCGGAAATGCCGGCTTTTTTTAAAATGTTTTCCACAATTCCTTTCAGGAAAAAAAAATCAACCGGCTGTTCTTCCTGATTCCATGATTCCTGAAACCTGCTTCCTGTAACCAGCAGTATTAAATGTTCCTTTTCCAGATATTTATTGTTATTCTTAGAATATGTTTTACCAAATTCGAAAAGCTTAAGATCGTACTGTTTGTGATTATGGTTATAATGAACTGCCTCCAGCGCAGGAAACACCATAGAGGTTCGCATGGAATCAAGGCCTATGTTGCTAAAGCTTTGCAGACGAACAATGGAATCTTGAGATTCGGGATAAAACACTTCTGAATGCTTTGAATTCGAAATGGAATTATTGATCATTTCACGAAATCCAAAGCCTGTAAGTGCATTGGAAAGCCCAAATACAAAAGAGCTTTTATCTTTTTTATCAGCTGAATAGCTGAGAGCTGAACGCACTTTTTCTGGAACTGGAATTTTTTCAATTCCATAAATACGCTGTATTTCCTCAATCAAATCAACATCACGCAATACATCGGTTTTAAATGTCGGAACACGGACAGTAATCCCTTCTTCATCTTCAGAAACAATCCTGAAATCCAAGGCCTCTAAAATTTTTTTTGCATCTGATTCCTGAATATTAATTCCTGTATACCGGTTTAGCTTGCTCCATTTGAGTGAAACAACAGATTCTTTAATTATTTCAGGATAAACATCTGTCAACTCTGAGGAAATTTGACCACCGCAGTATTCACAAATCAACAAGGCCGCACGCTTTAATGCGTATATATTGCCATTAGGGTCAGTTCCTCTTTCGAAGTGCGAGGCTGCATCGGTTCGTAAATGGTGATAAGCAGCCGTTCTGCGAATCCAGGATGGATTCCAGTAAGCGGCTTCCAGAAAAATACTTTCAGTCGTCTCTTTAACTCCCGATTTTGCTCCTCCGTAAACTCCTGCAATGCACATACCTTCATCTGAATTGCATACCATTAAGTCTGAGGCTCTCAATTTCAAATCTTTATCATCGAGGGTTTTAAACAGGGTCCCTTCCTCAAGCGTCTTAACATAAATTTCCTTTCCCTTTATTTCTTTGGCGTCATAAGCATGCAAGGGCTGACCGCATTCAATTATCACAAAATTGGTAATATCCACAATGTTGTTTATGCTGCGAATCCCAACTGCGTTTAATGTATTTTTTAGCCACTCAGGAGATGGTGCTACAGTGATTCCGGAAATAGTAACACCGGAAAACCGCGGACAGGCATCAGAATTTTCAACTGTTACTTCGATTGGAAGGGTGTGATTATGAATTTGGAAAGCGGAGATATCAGGAATCGTGAGGGATATTTTTTGATCCCGGTTGAATGATAGATAAGCAGCCAAATCCCTGGCTACACCAATATGCGACATCGCATCAGACCGGTTGGGAGTAATCCCTACACTTAAAATATAGTCATCAGCAATATTGAAATATTTTGCAGCGGGGGAGCCGACTTCTGCTGTATCCGGCAGGATTAAAATTCCACTATGGTCGGCACTTAATCCTATTTCGTCTTCGGCACAAATCATACCCTCCGATAAGATTCCCCTGATTTTCGCCTTTTTAATTTTAACAGGTTTATCCTCAAAAGGAAAAATGGTGGTGCCATGCAAAGCAACTACTACCTTTTGACCGGGTGCAACATTAGGCGCGCCACAAATGATCTGTAAATTATTCCCATCGCCTGTATCAACCCGGGTTACCGTCAGCTTATCCGCATCCGGATGCCGCCCTACACTTTTAACCAGACCGATTTTCAATCCCTGAAGGCCTCCCTTAACTGATTCCAGGTGTTGAATATTTTCCACTTCCAAGCCGATGTTAGTCAGAATTTCGGCTATCTCTTGCGGAGTTAAATTATTATCAAGGTATTTTTTTAATAAGTTATAGGAAATGTTCATCTTATCTTAAGCACAACAAATTAAAAGAAGTTTAGAAGATGATTGCAGCAGAGGTTTCAATTTTCTATATGCATTGAGAGGAGTAAATAGAATTCCAGGAATGCGGAAGCACTATTTTATGTTGCCAACCTAATTATATATACCAGTGTCGGGGTGGCAGGACTCGAACCTGCGGCCTCCTGCTCCCAAAGCAGGCATACTGCCAACTGTACTACACCCCGAAATTTTACCTGCGAAGGAAGGTATTTATTCCACCCAATCCAAATCAATACACAGGTAAGATCATGATTACTGGCGGAGAGGGAGGGATTCGAACCCTCGGTACCCTTTGCAGAGTACAACGGTTTAGCAAACCGGCCCTTTCGGCCACTCAGGCACCTCTCCGTGAGGACGCAAAAGTAAAAATAAAATAGGTGTTAATTGCAGAGTGAATTTACCCTAAAAGGTTTTAATTCACTACAGGGTCTATTAAATTATATTCTAAACATAAGGAGTAATTCAGGATATACTCAATTGAATTCTTTTTTCAATATCAGCTACAGATTCCCTGAATTCTTTATCTGTATCCATCAAATCACGTACTGCCTGGCAAGAATGAATTACCGTACTATGGTCTCTACCTCCAAAATGACGACCGATTACCTTGAGTGAGTTCTTTGTAAAGCTTTTTGATAAATACATGGATAATTGCCTAGCCTGTACAATGGCACGTTTTCTGGTTTTTTCCTTTAGCTTATCCTGCTGAACATTAAAGTATTCACAAACCGATTTCTGGATAAATTCTATAGATACTTCCCGTGAAATACTTTTTACGAAGTTCTTTATGATTTTTTTAGCTGTTTCCAGATCGATTTCTTTTTTATTTAAAGAAGACTGAGCCAGCAATGAGATTAAAGCTCCCTCCAATTCCCGGACATTGGAGCTGACATTATACGCGACAAATTCTATTACATCGTGAGGCAATTCTATTCCATCGGCATATATCTTCTTTTCCAGTATCGCCATACGTGTTTCAAAATCGGGGCAGCTAAGGTCCGTAGTCAGGCCCATCTTAAAGCGGGATAGAAGCCGCTCTTCAATACCTTCCAGGTCACGGGGCGAGCGATCTGATGTAAGAATCAATTGTTTGCCTGACTGATGGAGGTGGTTGAAAATGTGAAAAAATATATCCTGGGTGCGGTCCTTATTCGCAAAAAACTGAATGTCGTCAACGAGAAGCACATCTATCATCTGATAAAAATGAATGAACTCATTAACGGCATTATTTTTCAGGTAATCGATAAACTGATTTGTAAATTTTTCGGAAGGAACATACAGTACCGTCTTCTCAATAAAATTCATTTTAACCTGGTTTCCGAGCGCATGTAACAGATGTGTTTTGCCCAGACCCACGCCTCCATGAACAACCAGTGGATTAAAGGAAGTGCCCCCCGGTTTATTGGCTACAGCAAAGCTTGCGGAGCGCGCCAGGCGATTGCAATCACCCTCCACAAATGAATCAAAGCTATAATTGGAATTCAGCTGCGAATCGATCTGTACCTTTTTCAGCCCCGGTATCACAAAAGGATTTTTTATTTGATTACCGAGAACCATAGGAGCCAAAACCTCAGGATTTTTATTTGTATTGGTATTATACGTTGGTATGTTGACGGTATAAGGAGTGTTTTGTCCGGAATTTCCGTCCACAACAATCTGATATTCTAATCGCGCGTCCTTATCCAGCTCACGACGAATAATTTTTCGAAGCAATGTTACGTAATGTTCCTCCAGCCATTCATAAAAAAATTGGCTGGGTACCTGGATTGTTAAAACATTCTTTTCAAGTTTTATGGGTTTTATAGGTTCGAACCAGGTCTTATAACTTTGAAGGTTCACATTATCTTTAACAATTTTTAAGCAGCTTTTCCATACATCATCGGGTGATTTGTTCATTTGTCTCTCAGAATTATTAGTGTTTGTAAATTTTATTTTATCTCATCAATTTAAGTAGAATGGTGATAGAAGTGCAAACATCTTCTAAAAAAAGTTCAAAAAAATTATTTCTGCCTATTGACTTTTTCACCGCAATTACAATTGGGTTTTCCACACTCCATATTTTTTCTGCGGAAAGCGGAAATGTAGTGTGGATATGTATGTGGCGTTTATATTTTTTTTTCTAAAAGAAGAAAATGCATTCAGGTAACGATTTCAGCACGATAATATGATGATAACTATATTAATTTTTATCGGAAAAATCATCTAAACGTTTTGATTAGAATATACATTTTCGATTAAGATGAGTATACCTATTTTTCATTTCTCATAATCACCTCTTAATGAGGTTTACTACAATTAGAATTTATATTTAAGCATTAACGCAATGCAGCAGCTGTTTTATTTTTCATAAAATCAGGTAATGCTGAATAATGCAGATGGATTAATCCTGAAGTTGTATTTTAATTTTAATGAAGATCATTCATCAATAAACAATATTCAGGCTTTATACTCTCCGAACACCTTCCGTAGCGTATCTGAAATTTCACCCAGCGTGGCAAAACTTTCAACCGCCTCGACTACCGCAGGCATAATATTTTCCTCCGTATGCGCCACTCTCTCCAGCTCTTCCAATATCTGATCTACTTTTTGCGGATCCCTTTGTTTCTTTAATTCATGAAGTTTTTCCTTCTGTAATTCTCTAATGGAATCATCTATTTTAAAAATAATATTTGCTTCCTCATTTTCCTTTATAAATTTATTTAACCCGACTATTATTTTATCACCGTTTTCTATTTCCTGCTGGTACTTATATGCTGAAGCGGCTATTTCATTTTGAATAAAGCCGTCCTCTATGGCTTGCACAGATCCGCCCAAAGCATCTATCTTTTCTATATATTTCCACGCTTCTTTTTCCACTTCATCCGTTAGCTGCTCAATGAAAAAAGAACCGCCAAGCGGATCCACTGTTTGAGTAACTCCGCTCTCATAAGCTATTATCTGCTGAGTTCGCAATGCAATTGCTGCAGCAGATTCTGTAGGCAAGCTCAGTGCCTCATCATATCCGTTTGTATGGAGAGACTGAGTGCCACCCAATACTGCAGCAAGTGCCTGAACAGTAACCCTGGCAATGTTATTCAGGGGTTGCTGAGCTGTAAGCGTTGATCCCCCGGATTGTGTATGAAACCGCAACATTTGCGCACCTGCATCTGTAGCCCCTGACTCTCTGGTAATTTTCGCCCACATGCGCCTGGCCGCCCGGAATTTTGCTACCTCTTCAAAAAGGTTGTTATGAGCATTGAAGAAAAAAGAAATCCTCCTCGCAAATACATTAATATCCAACCCCCTGTTGAGTGCGGCTTGTAAATAGGCCTTACCGTTTGAAAGTGTAAATGCCACTTCCTGCACCGCAGTGGCGCCGGCCTCCCGAATGTGATAACCTGATACGGAAATGGTATTCCATGACGGTAATTCACGACCGCAATATTCAAAAATATCGGTGATCAACCTCATGGAAGCTTTTGGTGGATAGATATAAGTACCGCGTGCGGCATACTCCTTTAGTATATCGTTTTGAACAGTGCCTGAAATTTTTTTCAGATCCGCATTTTGCTTTTTTGCCAGAGCAATATACATGGCTAAAAGAATGTAAGCGGTTGCATTAATGGTCATAGAAGTAGTAATATTCTGCAATGGTATTCCTTGAAACAACGCTTCCATATCTTTCAAAGAATCAATTGCTACACCTACTTTTCCCACTTCTCCTTCAGCCATTTCATGGTCTGAATCGTAACCTATCTGCGTTGGAAGATCAAAGGCCACGGATAGGCCGGTGGTACCGTGTTTTAAAAGATAATGGTAGCGCCGGTTCGATTCTTCAGCAGTGGAAAAACCTGCATATTGCCGCATGGTCCATAATTTTTGCCGGTACATGTTTGCATGAATACCGCGGGTATATGGAAATTCACCCGGTTGTTCTGAAGTATCTTTTAATAACCTGGTATATGCACGCTGTATTTCAATTCCGGAATCCGTATAGAAATTATTTTTGTCCTCCTTTTTTCCCATAAGGTTTTTGATATGCAACGAAGATAGGCAAGCACTTTGAAAGTGCTCTTCTGCTTAACCTGCATTATCTCTGAAGGTTTTTTGAAATCGCTAATCGTCTTATGAATTGGAATGCAACGCTACCCTATTACCCTCACTATCAATAAATACTGCCATATATCCAAATTGGGGTGAAACCTGCCGCTTGGGAATAATAATTTTTCCTCCGGCAGTTTCTACGTGGTTAAGAATTATTATGAGGTCCGGATTTCCATTCAGATAAACCAAGGGACCTTCTGTGGCACCGGGTTTATAAAAACCCTCATTCCATACAACGGCACCTCCAATGGACTTCTCCTCAAACGGCAAGAAGCCCATTTTAAAGTTTGAACCGAGATCAAGCACAAACATTTTGTAATTGAAGATGTCCTCATAAAATTTTTTTGCACGCTCGAAATTGCCAGCGGGAAGCTCAAACCAGTTTAGCGCATTTTTCATATTTACTGATTGAATATTACTATAAAAGTTCCATTTCTTCAAAATACCGGATAATATGATCTTTTAAAAAATCTTCCTGTTCTATCAGATCCATGACCGGCAATGGTTTTTTTGCAACCCAATGCGGCCAGCCCTCCTGATCCACTGCTTTCAATTCATAATAGCCTGATACACTTAAAATACTGCACGTAGCAATATGCATTAAATCCTGTTTTTCTTCTTTGGTAAATTTTTTTTTGAGCTTTCCAAGCTCACGAATACCAATCAGGAACAATATGGCATTTACATCGGGAGCTTTCCCGAAATCATCTTTTAATTTTTGTCGAAGCTTCAGCCATTGCTTCTCTCTTACTAAGATTCTATTTTCCTCCTCCACAGATAATTCTTATACCTGAAAAATGAACATCATTACTTAAAGCAGTTTCCTGAATTATAAACAATAAACTTTAGCTCTCAAACTTAAACTGATCCTGGTCCTTTAAAAAAGGATATTTCTGCCGAAGGTGAATAAGGTGCTGATGTGAAAGAGTGCTTGTGAAAACTGTTTCGTTATGCTCTTGCTGTATTAATACTTCACCAGCAGGATCAACTGTCATACTATTACCACTGTGATATACTTCATTTCCATCGTAACCTACGCGGTTCACCCCTGCCACATAACATTGATTTTCTATTGCCCTGGAAATTAATAATTGCTTCCATGCATAAATTCTGCGTTCCGGCCAGTTAGCAACGTACAATATTAAATCAAAGAACTCTGAATTTCTGCTCCACACAGGAAAGCGAAGATCATAGCAAATCAAGGGAAGTATTTTCCACCCGTTCAATTCGACTAGAATTTTTTTATTGCCTCTGGTGTAATGCTGATTTTCTTCACCCAAGCCGAATAAGTGCCTTTTATCATAATGCTCAAAGCTTCCATCAGGGCGCATCCAGATTAAGCGATTATAGTAGTGGACTCCATCATTCATCATCATGCTTCCGCAAATAACTGCACTGGTTTGTTCTGCCATTAGCCTCATCCACGTCATTGCTTCACCGCCAATCGTCTCTGCAAAAATTTCCGGAGACATGGAAAAGCCTGTAGTAAACATTTCAGGAAGTAAAATCAGGTCTGTTGGAAGATCCACAGAAATGATTTTTTCGGCAAGCATTTCAAGGTTCGCCTTCCGGTTTTGCCAATGCAGGGATGTTTGAATGAAGGTTATATTTAAGTCAGCTTTCATATTCACTGTTCATTCCGTACCTGTACATTTGAATTGTAAAGAGCATTCGTTTTGGTAAATATGATGAGAATTTTTAGAAAAAGGACGACATGGCTGATAATTGTGCTGCTGTGTATTATTGCGCCAATTGCAGCTTTCAAAATTATGGAAACAAGCTTTGTTATTAGCCCTGAACAGATGAATAATTATTTCAGGGATAAGCCTATGCCTCCCAGATTTATTACATATAAGGAGTTAAACCACCAGATGTTTTATGCCACCACAGGAAGCGATACCAACCAGTTAATATTATTTGTTCATGGTGCTCCTGGATCCTGGGATGCCTTTATAAAATACTTAGGTGACACAGTTCTGATGAACCATGCACAGCTTGTTTCTGTCGACAGGCCTGGTTATGGAAAGTCAGGGCTTGGTCAGTCTGTAGCTTCTATAGAAGACCAGGCCAGGATGATTCAACCGATTTTAGATGCTAATAAATCAAATAAGCCGGCAATAATAATAGGTCACTCTCTCGGGGGAGCCGTTATTGCCCGTATAGCAATGGATTACCCAGATAAAGTGGGAGAACTGATTTTCTTAGCTCCCGCCATTGATCCCGATCATGAAAAAATCTGGAAGATCAGCTATCCTGCCAACTGGAAAATTTTTAAATGGATGGTTCCTCCTGTTTGGAAGGTGACCAATGATGAAAAGCTAAGCCACTCTGCAGAACTTAAAAAAATGCTTCCTCTCTGGTCTGATATTCATTGCCATTGTGTATACATGTATGGCGCAAAGGATGCAATAGTTCCCCCTGAAAATGTAGAATTTGCGAAAAGAATGCTGGTGAATGCGCCCCTAGAGATAATTGCTTTTCCTCATGAAAACCATTTTATTCCATGGACTAAAAAGGATTCAATAATCAAAGTAATCCTGAATTGTTTGAGAAAATAATTTATTGAATCAATAAGCTATTTAACAGCTGGAATACGGAGGCTCTTACCTAATTTTTGCTGAGCGGATATGGGAGATTCATAAATAGTTTGGTCTTTCCAGTACCACCACTTTAATTTTTCTTCATCATGTACTTTAGTAGAAGCAAAGTAAACCGCACAACGCATTACATAAAGAAGACAGGGATCTTGTTTTAGACCATAAAAAATTTCTATTTTTCTGTAGAGCAAGTAAGGATTTTTATATTGTAAGCTTTTTACATTGAGGATGCCAATGTTGATCAAATCTGCAGCAATGCTTTTTCCAATACCGGGAATAGTTTGCAATTCTTTTTGTACAGTGTTCATTTAAATCAAATTACAGCTCCTATTTTTTTCCTAACCATTTCCAGCCATTCTCCCAAAGTAATTTCTTTTTCAATTCTTCTTTAATATCCATCTCTTCAATCATTTTGCCAGCTTCCGATTCTCCCAAAGGAAAAGGATAATCAGTACCGAGGCAAATTTTATCTTCCCCCATTAAGTCTATAATATACCCCAACATTTTTTCATCATGGACCAGCGAATCAAAATAAAATTTACCGAGATAACTTTTAGGACTTACTGGATTGTCCACAGCCACCAGGTCAGGACGTTCCCGAAATCCATGTTCAATTCTGCCAATGGTAGCAGAAAATGATCCACCTCCATGGGCAAAAGCTACCTTCAGATCCGGTAACCTTTCAAAGACACCACCGAAAATCATGGAACAAATTGCACGGGAAGTTTCAGCCGGCATACCCACAAGCCACGGCAACCAATAATGCTGCATTTGCTCGCGACCCATCATCTCCCATGGATGAACAAATATTGACGCATTCATATTCTGCGCCGCTTCAAAAAAAGGAAAAAATTCAGGCTCACTTAAATTTTTCTGATTTACATTAGAACCAATCTGAACTCCCGCCATATTTAGTTCTTTCATGCAGCGTTCCATCTCCCTGATCGCCATATCCACCGATTGGAGAGGTACAGTACCCAAACCTGCAAAGCGGTGAGGAAATGTTTGAACAATTCCGGCAATGTGATCATTTAAAAATCTCGAGACTTCCAGGCAATCAAGTGGCCTGGCCCAATAGCTAAACATAACAGGAATGGTACTGAGCACCTGAACTTCCACCTCAAAATGTTCGCACTCTTTCATTCTAACCTCTGCATCCCAGCAATTATCATTTATCTCCCGGAAAAATTTATTATCAACCATCATTTTTGCACAACATGGCCTGTGGTGCTCAAGGTGAACAAATCCACCATATCCAAATTTTTTAGTCCATTCAGGTAATTGCTGAGGGATAATGTGAGTATGGATATCAAGTTTTCGCACCTGATCAAATGTAATAATCTCCGGAATGAAATAAACGAAATCTTAGATGTTGCTCAATATGCTCATGAAGCGTGCACTACTTATTTTTTAAAATTTTTTCTTATCAATCGGGTGTGCTGCTTTATTTAAATTAATTTATATTTCTGAACATCTTAACACACATTATGAAACTGCGCTTTCATCCCGCTTTGCTGATTCTCCCAATTATTTTATTCATAAACGGATGTCATTATTCCCAGAATTTTATCCGTCTTGAACGTACCAACTTCACTGGGGAAATAGGCCGTGATCAGAACCTTGTGTTTACCTTTTCGACTAATATGGTTCCTGATTCATTGCTTAATAAGTGGGACACCACCGTTTATATTCAATTCATACCCATTGTGAAAGGAAAATATAAATGGACCGCTTCCAATGAGCTAACCTTTTCTCCTTACGCTCTGTTTTCACCCAGCACTGATTTCGAGGCGATCTTCACCAAAAAATTATTATTCTATTTCAAAGAAAGGATTTCCCTGCCTGAGCAAAATAAAATTGCATTTCATACTCCTTATCTTACTCTTACAACACCACAAATTTTCTGGGCAACTTCATTACAAAATCCTGGTACGGCTGAAACAAGGATTAATTTAAATTTTAATTCCCCGGTATTGCCTGCTGAAGTAAACAAGAGGCTGCACATTTATGTAAATCAAAAGTCAGTTCTGTTTGATTTTCTAAATGGTAACACAGATTCCATTATAGTAATAGCTATTGCAGATTACATTGGAGATTCCAAAGGTTCAGTGCCCATCAAAATTCAAATAGATGCCGGGCTTCCGTCTGTAGGCACTTCCTATAAGTCGAAAACCAAGCTGGAATATAACCTTGTAATTCCGGAAAAGGGAAAAATTATGGTTACTGAAATGACGGCAATCTTTAAGGAAGGGATCGGGCAAATCAATGTATTTACAAACCAGCCCTTGATTAATGAAAATTTAAAATTGCTTGTCAGCATTGTTCCTGCCATTAAGTTTTCTGTAGAAAAAATTGACAATGGCTTTGCAATAATTGGAGATTTTGAAACTGATAAAACATATTCAGTAACCTTATCAAAAGATCTTCAGGGTATTTTTGGATACGCGCTTAATGAAAATTACGTTCAGAATGTTTCTTTTGGAGAATTGCAGCCCTCTATAGCTTTTGCAAATAAAAAATCAATATATCTGTCGGCTGCCGGAGACCGCAATATCAGTATTAATGCCATCAGCTTAAATAAAATTAAAGTGTCCGTAATCCGGATATACGAAAACAATATTCTGGCATTCACGCGTGCGGGAACAGAATGGGGATATTATGACGAACCAAATAACGGTGATTATGAGTACCATGACTATCAATATTACAATTATGAAAACTATGGAAACCTGATCTCTGAGAAAACCTACAGCGTGCAATCGCTTCCTAAAAATGGAAATACGCGATTGCTAAATCTCAATCTGGATGATTTGAATTATGGCAGTAAACTAAAAGGACTGTACGTATTGAAAATTCAGGATGCAGACCGTCAATGGTTACAGCAATCAAAGTTTATTTCCGTGTCCGATATTGGCCTTATTGTTCGGCAAGCTAAGGATGAAGTATATGTATTCGCCAATTCCATTTTAGATGCCAACCCGCTTCCAAACGTAAAGCTCAGTTTCATCAGCAGTAATAATCAGGTAATTCAAACTACCACTACAGACAAAGATGGAGTGGGAATAATTAAAAAAGATGAAGCAGTATTTGGGAATTTTCTTCTGGGAATGGTAACTGCAACTGTAAATGATGATTTCAATTTTATCATTCTCGATAACACTTCCGTTGAAACTTCACGATATGAAGTAGGCGGCAGCCACAGCAATGATGCACAGCTCGATGCCTTTATTTACGGTGACCGGGAAATCTACCGTCCCGGCGATACCATCCATGCAAATACAATTGTTCGCACGGAAGATTGGAAAACACCCGAAGGAGCTCCCATGAAAATGAAGTTGATTCTGCCATCAGGAAAAGAATATCAGTCATATAAAAAACTGCCTGATGACCAGGGTGCATTTGAAACCGCATTTTATTTGCCCGCAACTATTGTAACAGGGCAGTTTACTATTGAGCTTTATTCCGGAAATGATGTGCTGATTAATTCAAGAAAAATTAATGTTGAAGAATTTGTTCCGGACAGAATTAAGGTAACCGTGGAGCTTGATAAAAATATCTTTAAACCAAATGACCAGGTTAATGCAAGAATTAATGCAATCAATCTCTTTGGGCCCCCTGCTTCGAACAGAAATTATGAAGCAGAACTTTCCTTAAAGAGGCATGATTTTGCTGTAAAAAAGTTTAACGATTATAATTTTTCCATTCAGACATCTGAAAATATTCCTCTTGAGAATGTGATTAAGGAGGGAAAAACAGATGTGAATGGTAACGCTTCCGCAATTTATTCACTTCCCGACTATAAGGATATCGGCATTTTACATGGGAATATATATACTACAGTGTTTGATGAAACAGGCCGCCCAGTACACAGGCTTATCGAATTCGAAGAATATACACAGGATATTTTTTTCGGAATTAAAAATTTTGATTCCTGGGTAAGCACACACCAATCGTTAACTTTTCAATTTGCTGCACTCACCATTTCCGGAATTCCTGCAGCAACAAATGCAGTTGTAGAAATTTACAAACACAATTGGGAAAATGTAATAGAGCATTCCGGGGGCAGGTATAATTATAATCCCCAAAGAAGAGACCAACTTCTGTCGCGCTCCACTATAAATATATCTGCGTCCGGAGGCACTTTAAATTTTACTCCGTTTAATTCAGGTGAATATGAAGTTCGTATTCTTAAGCCTGGTACTAAAACATATGTATCCAGAATTTTTTATGCTTATGGATGGGAAGACACACAGAATACATCCTTTGAGGTGAGTACACAGGGAGAAATCACAATGCATGTTGATAAGGAGAGATATGCTATAGGCGATAAAGCAGAGTTGCTGTTAAAAGCACCTTTCGACGGAAAAATCCTGATTACTGTAGAACAAGACCATATTTTCAGTTATTTCTACGTCAGCACGAAGGACAAAGCAGCAAGGGCTACCATTTCAATACTTAAAGAATATGTGCCAAATGTGTATATCACAGCAACTGCTATCCGTAGATTAAATAATAATCCGTTACCGCTTACTGTAGCCCGCGGTTATATGCCATTGCTGATAGATAATGCAGAAAATAAGCTTCCGGTTACTATTATCTCAACTGCGGATTCGAGATCGAAAATCAAACAAACAATCACCGTAAAGACTCTGCCTGATGCAGAGCTTACTATAGCTGTGGTAGATGAAGGTATTCTGCAATTAAGAAATACTGCTTCACCCGATCCCTTTCATTACTTCTATCAGCAAAAGGCTTTAGAGGTTACCTCTTTTGATCTGTATCCATTTTTATTCCCGGAATACCGGAACAGTACCTTACAGGGGGGCGATATTGCTGAACTCAACCGCCGGGTAAATCCATTCACTATTAAACGCTTTAACCTTGTTGCCCTTTGGAGCGGAATAAAAAAATCCGATGCATCCGGTAACGTGGATTTTGATATTTATATCCCTCAGTTTTCAGGCTCTTTACGCGTGATGGCTGTTGCTTATAAAGACCGCAATTTCGGTTCTTCCGAAAAAATAATTAAGGTTGCGGATCCTATTGTAATAAGCACCGCATTACCAAGATTTTTAAGTCCCGGCGATACGCTTAATGTTCCTGTAACGCTTTCAAATACTACTGTAAAAAATACCAATGTGACAGCAGAAATACTGGTTAGTGGACCATTAAAAGTTTCCAGATCTACAACACAATCTGTTTCATTGAACGCCACCAGTGAAACCCGGTCAGAGTTTTCCATCTTTTCTAATGGTATTGCAGGAGAGGGCTCTGTAACTATAAATGTAAATGGTGCCGGAGAAAAGTTTTCAGATAAAACCAATATATCGATACGGCCTGCTTCCACTTTACAACGACAAACCGGCAGCGGATCAATAGAAGGCGGCCAATCACAAACACTGCATTTGCGTGCTGATATGATTGCATCTTCCATGGATGCAAAATTAGTGGTGAGCAGATCCTTATTGGGAGAATTTGCAGGCGACCTTAGATATCTGCTTCAATATCCATATGGATGCGCAGAACAAATTATTTCGTCTGCCTTTCCACAGTTGTATTATCGCGACTTGGCAAAAGCCTCTGGCCAGGATAATAAGGCAATTCAGCACAACCCGGATTACAATGTACAACAAGCCATAAAAAAAATTGAAGCTATGCAACTATATAACGGAGCGGTAAGTTACTGGCCAGCCAGCGATGTGGAAAGCTGGTGGTGTACTGCTTATGCAGCGCATTTTTTGCAAGAAGCGGGAAAAGCCGGGTTTGACATTAATCAGGACTTTCTCGAAAGGATGTACAGCTATCTTCAGTTCAAGATTAAATCAAGAGAAACCGAACTGTATTACTACCAGGATGCACGGAATATCACACAGAAAAAAACTATTGCTAAGAAAGAAATACCGTACTCTCTATGGGTGCTTGCTCTTTCAGGACGGTTTGATCAGTCTGCAATGAACTATTATAAAGCACATGAAGAATTATTAACGCTTGATGAAAAATACATGCTCTCCTCAGCTTATGCCGTATCAGGAAGCCAAAGCGCTTTTAATGATCTGTTACCTGCTGCATTCGCCGGAGAAACTTCGCTACGTGCACTGGGAGGCAGCTTTTATTCACCGGTCCGCGACGAAGCCATAGCTCTGCTTGTTTTACAGGAAGCCGATCCCGATAATCAGCAGATAGGGATCATGAGCAGGCACTTAATTCAAAAAATGAAAAGCGCTTCTTATTTATCAACCCAGGATCGTGCCTTTGCTCTTCTTGCGCTTGGAAAGCTTTCTAAAAAAACCAGGGAAAGTACCGTGACTGCATCAATCTCTTCAAATGGTAAATTAATCGGCGATTTTAACGGAAATGACCTCGCAATAAATCAAGGATTAGTGAATCAGGTCATCACCATTCAATCATCCGGAAGCGGCACACTCTATTATTTTTGGGAAGTAAATGGTATCAATACAACAGGGAGCTATAAACCGGAAGATAATTTTTTAAAGGCCAGAAAACAATTTTTTGACCGGGCTGGCAAACAAGTTAATCCTGCTGCAATACATCAAAATGATTTAATAGTGGTAAAGCTCACATTACAGGCATTGGATTACAAGGGCAGTATAGATAATGTGGCCATGACCGATCTGCTACCGGCTGGCTTTGAAATAGAAAACCCCCGTATAAGTGCTATACCAGACCTTTCCTGGATCAAAGATGAAACTCCATTTGATTATATAGATATCCGGGATGATCGCATTACCTATTTTGCTACTGCAACAGCAAAAGAAAAAAATTTTTATTACGTGGTGCGTGCTGTGTCAAAAGGGGTGTTTCACATGGGTCCTGTGAGTGCAGATGCAATGTACAATGGAGAATATCATTCTTACAACGGAGCTAGTACAATTACAGTGAAATAATATTTGATTTTCAATTCTACATCTGATTTATTGGCTATACCACAAAGGAGGTATTGATTACCCTTTACACTCAAACGTATATTTGTTCCGCAATTAAAATTATAACAGAAATGAAGCAGAACGGTGTGAAAGGGAAAAGCTTTATATCCTTATTTAATATAATTATTTTTAGTTGGCAAATCCAGTTTCAGAATCTCTTTCACGCCGCTTTGCTTTACCTGAGAAACCAATAAATATGTAAGGAAATATTTAAATATCATTATCGCTTTTTACCTGATCCCGTAAGGTCTTGTCAAGAGTGAAAGCCCCACGGTGAATGAAATTTATAAGTAAGTATGATCTGTCATATTGAATATTTCTGAGGTCTTTAAAATCCGATTGTAATCCCGTAAGATTTCATCGGATTTATTTTATAATAAATTTTGTCTGACAGTTTTTCAAAGCAACCGATACCACAAAAAGGTCATTGACACCACTGAAAAGCTCACTTACTTTTGTTTTATAATTAGTAAATAATTCAGCTTTGAAAAACTAAAGGGAAAAGGAATAAGAATACCCGGCTCTTTGCAATCGCCCTATCATATTTTACCTATTAATTGCAGCAGTTGGTTTAAAACATTGCCGTCCTTTTCCCTAATTTTTTCTACTCCAAAAAGAACCAGTTGGTCCATCCCATATAGCTTTTGCCCGCTTTCAATTAGCGCATACCACAAATGGGTAATTGTTTACCCCTGGTGTGCCGCTATATATTTGAGCTGCCAATAAGTAATAAATCTTGTCAGGCCAATCACCATTAATGTGCTGCAAAATTCTATAAAAAATATGCTTTCCAAAGGCGGCTCAAATGTAACCCGTAACAGATATTATAACATCTGAAATAATGAATATAAAACCGGACTATACTATTTTCCTTATCAATATTTCCGGTATTTTTTTATATACTTAGCAGTGATAATACATTGTTGAGACCCGTGAGTAAACAAATATATTTTAATAATCTTTAAGTTTTCTACATTTAAAAAAACTTACCAATGAAAACGGTCCCAGTTGCAATTATCATTCTTCTTATATTACTAGTTAGCCTTTCCACCTGTAATTACTGGAAAGAAAAAAAAGATAACAGTGATATGCGTCATCAAATTGATAGTTTGCGAAGGATACTTCCACCCGTCCCAAATGATACCATAAGTATTTTACCTAATGCGAATACACGTGCCGGGGCTCTTGCTATTTTAGCGGACACGGCCCAGCGAAACAAGTTTCTGTCGGCATTACAAATTATTTTTTTTAACAGGGACAGCCTCCAGGCTACTTTAAGTCATTTTAGTGACACTACTAAGAATCTTTTTTTTGTTGCTTATCCTGATAGCATAACAGGAATTGATCCTCAAATGATTGTTGCTCCTGATTTTGCAACCTCTACATGCAGTACCTGTTGTCCTCCTGTGTGCAACATTCCTAAATAGAAACTGAATTTAAATATCATCTATATTTAAATAATTTTAATAGATAATTTCCATTATCAGCGCTTTCTCAAGTATGTGTAACAGCTTTTGTATTACGCTGCTTAAACGTTGCGGAATATTGCTGTTCCTCGTTTACAATAACGTGGAGGGACAATTCTACATGCCTTTTGAAAATCCGGGTAATGATTTTGTTTCCATCTCTCAAAATATCGGTCCTGCTTTGCAGGATAGCCGTGGTTACATGTGGTTTGGTTCCACTGATGGATTGATTCGGTTTGATGGATATACATCCACCTTATATACCAATGTTCCTTTCGATTCAACCTCTATAATCAATAATAGTATAAATACAATATATGAGGATGAAGACGGTACTATTTGGTTTGGAACAGCAGGTGGATTAAGCAACTGGAAGTATAGTACTTGCAGGTTTCAAAATTTTATTCCGGACCCTGAAAATAAAAAGCCGGTAGCGAATGCTGTCTATGCAATTGCAAGAGATAAAAATGGTGCCATGTGGCTTGGAACATTATTGGGCTTGTACAGAATAGAAGCTAACAAAACAAAAAAAACGACCCGCAATCAAAATTATCATGTTACCAAATTTCAATATGATTCAAATGAGGCTTATTCCTTATCGAACAATACGGTTTATTCAATTTATTTTGATGAAGGCGGAAATGGCTGGATCGGTACCCAGGATGGCCTGAATTATTGTAAAGCAACAGAGCTGAAAAAAAGCTCCATTCATTTTGCTCATTTTTTCCACGATGATAATAACATCAATTCGCTCGCATCGAGCAGGGTTTGGCAAATTCTTCCTGACCACCATAAAAATCTTTGGATACTTTCATTTTCTGATCATTTAAACAAGGAGCGCATGCTGGATCAGATAGATTCATCATTTGCCAGTGATCCCGAAGGGAAATCGTCTATTCATCATTATTTACCCGCTATACTTAAAAATGTAAACCTCCCGGCTGCTGTTCCCTTTCGCATGCTTATTGATTCAAAGGATCAGCTTTGGATCGGAACCAATAATACAGGAGTATTGATATGTTCCCTTTCAGAACTTCAGACAAATGATTTTGAGGTCAGGCATTATATTCACGATTTAAACCAGATCACTTCAATTGCTGATAACCGGATTAATGATCTTTATGAAGATCCTCAACACATCGTATGGATCAGTACTGAAGGTGGTGCTTCTAAATGGACACCTTCACATAAATTTTTTAATCAGAAAGATTTCCCATCAACTATTTCCATTTTTTACAGCGATTCTATTAATTCAATTGTACAGGATCAGCGGCGCAATTACTGGATGGGATTAAAGAGCAATAAAATTGCAGTATATGATAAGCAGAATTTTCGCGAGGTTCATCTCATAAATAGTTTAACAGGAAAGGAATTACCTAAGTCACAACAAATAAACAGGCTTTTATTTCTTGACAACGATGTACTTTGTCTGGGCACTAAAGACAGCGGAATTTTTGTAGTACAGCAAGAGCAGATTAAAGCGGTAAGAGAAACCAAAGCGACCCGCCTGGTTGCTTTTCCATGTGTGCCTCCTCCTTTTTCTTCCGTCAATATTCTTTGTCCGGGCCAGGCAAACAATGTGCTGGCAGGTACTAATAAATCTTTACTATTGGTAAATACACTCACGGGCAAAATCACTTGTCTTAAAACATCAAACAATTCCAGCAACCTGGCACTTGACTACCATATTATCGACGCAGTTAATGATGGACGAGGTTTCATTTGGCTGGGTACCGATAATGGATTAAAAGCTTACAACTTTATTACTAATGACTCACAGCAATACCGGTATGTACCTGGCGATACTACTACCATACTTAATAATATTCAATGTTTACTGGCCGACAATAGAAACCCTGTAATCTGGATAGGCACTGCAAATGGCCTTAGCAAGCTTGACTATAAAAGCAACCGCATTCAAAATTATACTTCCGCAAATGGCTTAAGCAACAGTAACATCCAATCGATGCTGCAGGATAATAGTGGTAACATCTGGGTTGGCACCAGAAGTGGTTTAATAAAGTATAAGGTTGCCAGCAACCAGTTTATAACTTATACCTCGGGTGACGGTTTAAAATCCGACGAATTTATTCAGGCAGCATATAAAGACCCGGATGGTGTGCTTTATTTCGGAACTAAGAAAGGATTGGTAACCTTTTTTCCTGATAGCATTCAATCCAATCAAATTGCTCCACCCGTTTATCTGTCTGACTTTAAGATTTTTAACCAAAGTGTACTTACTGAAAAGAACAGTTTTTTAAAACATCAATTTGAAATAGAAAAATCAATAACACTGCCTTATGATTCCAATTATTTTTCTTTTGACTTTGTAGCCCTAAATTATAATAGTACACACAGGAATCAATTTAAATATATCCTGGACGGATTTGACCATGATACTATTTATTCCGGAAATCAGCGCTCCGCGAATTATACAGGCATAAGATATGGAAATTATAATTTTAAAGTATGGGCAAGTAATAATGATGGCCTCTGGAATAAAATTCCGGAAGAAATTCCGATTATAATTTTGCCACCATGGTACCAAACCTGGTGGTTCCGTATTTTGCTTGCCGTAACAGGTGTGGCTATGCTTATTACAGCAAATCAGCTATATACTCAGTACAAATTAAGAGAGCTGCGACTGGTGTTTGAAAAACAGCAGGCCGTGGATCGTGAGCGTTCCAGGATTGCGGGAGAAATGCACGATGATCTGGGTTCAGGATTAGCAGCAATACATCTGATAAGTGAAATGGCCAAAAGAAAATCTTCACCTGATGATTTAAAATCCGAAATAAGTAAAATATCAGAATCAAGCACTGATCTGATTCATAATATGCGTGAGATAATATGGGCTATGAGTGCAAAAAATGATACACTGGAAAGCCTGATTGCATACATCCGTAAATATGCGTTCGACTTTTTAGAGAATGCAGGCATAGATTGTTCTGTAAAAATGCCTGACGATATTATTAATTGTGATATGGCTGGGGACGTAAGGAGAAATGTTTTCCTGGTGGTAAAAGAATCACTCCACAATATTTTAAAACACTCGGCTGCCACGAAAGTGGAAATTGAAATGCAGCTGCAAAACGGGTTTAGAGTTATAGTGCATGACAATGGTAAAGGCTTTCAAAATAATTCCGGAAGGTTTGGAAACGGCTTGCAAAACATGAATGATCGAATGAAATCAGTTGGTGGTCAGTTTGAAGTTTACACCGATCACGGAACCACTATAAAACTCTTACTACCTCTGCACGATTAATATATAATTAAATTTTATTCCTAAAAAAACCCAATGGAAAAAAGAGCACCTCCTGAGATAACTGTTGCTATTGTGGAAGACTGGCCAGAATTTCGGACAAACATGCATTCATTCATTAATGAATCTGATGGCTTTGAATGTGATTTCGTATTTGGCACTGCCGAGGAGGCAATAGAAATGTTGCCGGCAATTGAACCCAACATTGTTTTAATGGATATCAGTTTGCCGGGTATCTCGGGAATTGAATGCATTCGCAGAATAAAGGCTGCCATTCCAAAAACCCAATTCCTGATGCTTACCGTATTTGATGATGATGAAAACATCTTTGATGCACTCAAGGCAGGAGCCTCCGGTTATATGCTGAAAAAAAATTCTCCTGAAAAAATTCTGGAAGCAGTGGAAGAGCTGCATAACGGAGGTTCACCGATGAGTTCAGAAATTGCCAGGAAAGTAGTAATGTCTTTTAAAAATATAGAAACATTAAATAACGAGCTTGCCGCATTATCTCCAAGAGAAAATGAGGTTCTCACTTCACTTGCTAAAGGCTATATGTACAAAGAGATAGCCGACAAATGCGATATCAGTATCGAAACAGTAAAAAAACATTGCCACAAAATTTATGAAAAACTTCAGGTTCAATCAAAAACTGAAGCAATCAATAAATTTTATGGCAAAAAATAGTTTACTGTATTTTCCTGAATGAATCAGGACTATTCTATAACAATTCTTTCGGTTTGTTTCAATTCACCAATTCTTAGTGACAGAAAGTATATTCCCGGGCGATAATTGTCGTGAAGGCGATAGGACATAGTGTACTCTCCTTCTTTCATGATTTCATTAGAAAGTATTTCTGCTTTTTTCCCTAATAAATCATATAGTGCAATTTCAATTTGCAATGGCTTTTGTAAATTAAACTGCAGGGATACTTCATCCTTAACCGGGTTATTTACCACCGAAACGGATGGTTCATTATTAGTAGGCACCGGGGAAATAGACAGTGCAAGCATTGCCGTAAACTGACCTACCATACCTAATGAGGCGTGAGGTGTGCAAACGTAATGATATGCACCTTCTACCTTAACAGGATATAGAAAAGTAGTAACGGTGGAATTTATTGGAGAGTCCCATGCTGCAGCTCCGGTTGGAACAACAGATGAAGTGGTTGTATGGGATCCTTCAACCCAAGTCCATTTTATAGTGTCGCCAACATTAACAGTTACATTAGCCGGAGTAAAAACTATATCACTTACCATTACTTCTATAGTGGCGGCGTAGATATAAGTACTTAGAGCAATTGAGATCAACAGCAGAACAGCAGTTCTCAAGTATGTAGAATATTTCATTTTAGTCGTTTATAAGTTTTAGCAAAAATAGAACAAAAATCATTTCGGGGGAAAATCATAAACGCTGAATTGGCAATTATATCTGCTGAACAGGCATAAGGAAGTTTTTAAGCAACTTTTCAAGAAGCATTCCTATTTGTTTAAGCCTTCATAATATTTTTTTGCGTACTGGTATAAGTTAAAATTTTTATCGTTTAATGCTTTTATTAAATCTTTTATCAATTCCTCTTTATTTATTCCTTTCATTTTTTCTTTTTGAATGATCCGCCAGATTTTTTCAGCCATCAGGTAAGGTCTTCTTTTATTGGATAATGCTTTATCACTGTGGCTGTCGATTTCATGCTGCAATTCATTTATACCTTCATGGGCGGTGGCACAGGTTTTTGTAACGGGTACCTGGCGGTCCATTTCTTTTTTTGATGAAGTGAGTAGGGTTAAATTTTTTACCAGGCGGTCGGCACCCGGCTGATCACTTTTATTCACAACAAAAATATCTGCAATTTCCAGAAGGCCAGCCTTCATGGTCTGGACTTCATCTCCTGATTCGGGATTTAAAACTACCACGGTAGTATCTGCCAATGCAGCTATTTCTACTTCTGATTGCCCTACTCCTACTGTTTCAATAAAGATATAGTCAAAGGCTGCACTTTTCATTACATCTGTTACCTCCAGTATTTTATCAGAAAGTCCGCCTACTGATCCCCTGGCGGCCAGAGAACGAATAAAGAGATTTGGATGATTAAAATGCGCCGTAAACCGTATGCGATCACCAAGCAATGAACCGAAATTAAAAGGGGAACTAGGATCTACTGCAACTATGCCAATACGCACGTTTTTTTTTAATAGATCCGTTATCAGCGCATTTACAAGTGAGCTTTTACCAGCTCCTGGCGGGCCGGTGATACCTATTAAAGGAATATTATTATCCGGAATTAATCTTTCCAGCAGCTGCCTGCTCTGCTTAAGATCATTTTCTACTATTGTGATTGCACGTGCAAGTGATTTTGCATCGCCCTGCTGTAGTTGGGAAATAAGCAGTGAAATATCATCCATGAATTTTTACTGGCGGGGAAAACGGCCCACGATATGAGCCCTGATTTTATCAGCTATTTGTATAGGAGCAGTATGGCGTTTGAGCTTTTGAGTAAGAAATTCCTTAAAGCATTTCTCGATATTATATTTTTCCAGACAATGTGAACAGGTATTAATATGCTGAAGAAAGTTCTTCTCCTCTTCCTCAGTTAGTTCACCATCAAGAGATAATATTACCCGCTTCAAGGTTTCCTTACAATTGTCTTCTTTTTTTGTAGAAAATCCCATGGCATCAGCGATTTTCTTTATACCCCATTTTTTTGGCATAGCCCCTTAATTTTTCTTTCATTAGGTTTCGGGCCCGGTGCAGGCGTGAGCGCACCGTACCCACCGGTATATCAATGATTTTTGCAATCTCTTCATAGGTAAATCCTTCCACATCACAAAGCAAAATCACGGTTCTGAAATCGACCGGCAGATCGTTAATAGCCTTGGTTACCTCATCGCCGATAAGACCTTTAAATAGTTCATCACGCAAATCCAGTTCACCAATATCTGCAGATTCATCTGTTTCCTGATAGGTAAGAAAATCTTCGTAATCAACTTCATTGGGTTGGCGGGTTTTACGGCGATACTCATTAATAAATCCGTTCTTGAGAATTTTAAACAACCATGCCTTTGCATTCGTTCCACGTTCGTAAGAATCTATAAAACGATATGCCTTCAGGAATGTATCCTGCACCAGGTCATTGGCGTCCTCCTCGTTATAGGTAAGATGAAAAGCAAAATTATAGAGGGCATCCATTTGAGGCATGAATTCCTTCTCAAACAATTCATCATTGTTCTTCTTGATAATATGAGTGTCTTCAGCCACGCGATAAAAATAAGCGAATAAATCTTTTTTCAAACAAGGATCAACTTTCCCTTTGCATCTATTTAGATTCCAACAGCTAATTACTTTAGTTCCGAAGCGGAGATGATGATAATGATGGTGACCTTGATTTAGCTGTAGCGAACTGCTTTGATGGTGCGCAGGTAAACTCATTGTACCAGAATATTGAAATAGTAACCACTGGATCAATATAAAATGCCAGGGAATCATTTCCAACCGTGCTGCTATAGGCTGTAAAGTAGGGTGAAAGCAACTATCTCCAAAAAGTTATATGGCAAATGCATGAAATATCTTCACAAAGTCGCTATTGCAGCGAAGATATGCTGAACGTTCATTTCGAATTAGGAGATGCTTCTATAATTGACAGCATGAGCATTGAATGGCCTTCAGGGATAATAGATCAGTAAACAGCTATTTCTATAAACCGTTTTCAAACCGCGTATAAAGGCAGGGAATATTTTATTCCGGAGTTACTGATGTTGAAAATATACTGGAGGGAATCTCCAAAAATACTCCTAATCCATTTTCTGATAATACTACCATCCTGTTTCAGCTGAAGCAACCTGCGAAAGTGGTTTTGGATATCTATAATATTAATGGTGGAAAAATTAGAACGCTGGCAGATTCAAATCTTTCTGCAGGTAAATTCACTTTTATATGGAATACAAAAGATGAAAAAGGAAATCACTCTCCAGCCGGAATTTATGTCTAAACTCGCAGCGAATGATAAAGTAATTATAAACAAGATGTTAAAAGTGAATGGAAACAAATAGTTTTATAGAAATTGACTATTGCTTCTCTTATTAAATTCAGATATGAAACTAAAAATGTTCCAGGTAGATGCTTTTACGGATCATTTATTTGGAGGTAATCCTGCCGCAGTAATTCCATTGGATAAATGGGTACCAAAGGAATTGATGCAAAAGATTGCAGCTGAAAATAATTTATCGGAAACTGCTTTTTATGTCCCAACCAATGATGGCTTCGATTTGAGGTGGTTCACCCCGGGTACAGAAGTAAACCTTTGCGGCCACGCAACACTTGCTGCTGCTCATGTATTATTCCACCATCAGAATTACAAGAACCCCGAGATAAAATTTTTTTCCAACAGCGGCCTATTAACAGTTAAGAAAGAAAATGACTGGCTGACTCTTAATTTCCCAATGGATAATTTAACAGAAGTTGAACCTCCGGCTGTTTTATTTGATGCTTTTAATCTGAAGCCTCTTTCAACTTTTAAAGGGAAAGAAAATTATTTGGTGGTCCTGCATTCTCAGGAAGAGGTTATAAATGCCAGCCCCAACCTTAAACTATTGAAGCAACTGCATTCGCTTGGTGTAATTATAACCGCTAAAGGAAATGATGTTGATTTCGTTTCCCGCTTCTTCGCACCTAACGCCGGGATAGATGAAGATCCGGTAACCGGTTCTGCACATACTTCTCTTACCCCTTTTTGGGCAAATGAATTAAAGAAAAATGAGTTAACTGCATTACAAGTATCAAAACGGGGTGGTTATCTCCTTTGCAGGCTTTATAATGAGCGGGTATTGATCAGCGGAAAAGCTGTTACCTTCTTTGTAGGTGAAATTGAAATATAATTTTACCTAAAGCACTAACAAGGATTTATTCTTTTGTGGTACGCTCTGGCTCGCTGAGAGTATTTTATTTATAAATACTTTAGCCAATTAAATGTGTATTATGAAAAACTTTTTTCTGTTTTTATTAATTCTTCCTTTTATTTTTAATAATGGTCTTGCGCAGGTTCCTTCTATTGCCTGGCAAAAAACATTTGGAGGTTCTGGTAACGATATCATGCAGGATATCTATCCTACCTCAGATGGGAACTACATCATGCTGGGCCTTACTTCAGCAAATGATGGTGATGTGAACTGTGAAACAAAAGGCAAGCACGATACGTGGGTGGTAAAAATGGATCCTGCCGGAACCATCCTCTGGCAGCATTGCTATGGCGGAACAAAAGAGGAAGGAAACCCGAATTCAAAAATTATTCAGACAAGCGATGGCGGCTATCTCTTTGAAACAGAGACCTGGTCCAATGATGTAGATGTAGTCGGTCATCATGACCTCAGCGATGCGTGGACGGTGAAGCTTGATTCTATAGGCAATATACAATGGTCACGGTCTTACGGTGGCTATAATTGGGATGTGCCCCGCAATATCCTGGAGTTGCCAGGTCACCAGTATTTAATAATGTCACGTTCAACTTCGTCTGATGGCGATGTTCCGCCGAGTATTGACTCCTCTGATTTTGATGCATGGATATTTATTGTGGATAGTATTGGAAATATTCTCACCAATAAAATATATGGTGGAACCGGTAATGATGATTTATACACTGCTATTTTTAACAGTGATGGAAATTTAAGCTTATTTGGTCTTACTTCTTCAAACGATGGTGATCTTGCCGGAATGAATGTAGATTCCACAGAAGGGTGGATGCTTAAAATTGATCTTTCCGGAAATATTTTATCAAATCATGTCTATGGTGGTGCTTACACCCAGTCATTCCTGGATGCTATTACTACAGAGGATGCTGGTTATTTAGCTGTAGGAGAATCTAATAACCCAGCACCGGTTAACTTTGGAAGTTATCATGGGGAGGCAGATTTCTGGGCAGTTAAACTGGATAGTATTGGTAATATACAATGGCAGGGGTTATATGGAGGTTCAGCTAATGAAACTTTTCGAAGGGTAAAAAAAGCTTTCGGCACTAAAGGGTATTTTCTTGCAGGAACTTCTACTTCCATTGATGGGGATGTTTCAGCACCAAATCCCAGAATAGGCCGTAATTACTGGATTGCAGAAATAAATTCTGAAGGTACTTTTGATTGGGGGCTTGCATTGGGAGGGTCGCAAGCTGATTACTGCTATTCTATAACGGAAGACGGCATCTGCGTTGGCGGTACTTATTCCAATGACGGCGATATTACAGATTTGGATGGTGACGCAGATGGATGGGTGGTTCAGCTTTCATACCCCACCGCAATTCATTTAAATTCAGAACTATTGAATCAGGTTAAAATCTTTCCAGTTCCCGCGCAAAATATAATTACTGTGCAGTCAGCAGAAAGAAGTAATGAAAGTACTATCACGGTTACAAATGTTTGTGGGAAGACTATTTTTTCAAAAAGATTAAGTTCAGGCCAGGTTCAAATTGATGTAAGCAAGTGGCCAGCAGGAATTTATTATTTGTCAAGCAGCGATTCCTTTGGTAAGCAATATTCCGTATCTCATTTTGAAATTATACGATAGACCGCAGCTGTATTTCTATAGCTAATTCTTTTCACCTACGATTACATTGAGCTGAGCGAGGCAAACAAGTTGAACCGGACAAACGGGCGGAGCCATTCAGCTTGTCCCTGACCTTTTTCATTCTTTTTATATCAAGACAAAAAGAAGATTAAGTAAAAATTAGAAGATTATAGGAAGTTTGTTGCAAAAGGTATCAATAAAAATTTATGCAAATCAATTGCTTCAATCACATCACTAATTGAGCGAAGCCGGACAAACGGGCGGAGCCATTCGTTTGTCCTTGATTTTTTTCATTCTTTTTGTATCAAGACAAAAAGAATAGAAATACTATATAATACAAAGGTTTACGATGTCCAGATGCCAGTATCTGTAACTCGCCTAAATGAAATCTATTAGCTTAGCAAGCTCTAAAAAATCATATGGCGGTTAAGATCAGCAAGCAGGATGCTTTGAATTATCACAGTAAAGGCCGTCCCGGGAAAATTGAAGTCGTTGCAACTAAAGCTACCAAGACCCAGCGTGATCTTGCACTGGCATATTCCCCTGGTGTAGCGGAACCATGCCTGGAAATTGCAGCAGTAAAAGAAAAAGTATATGACTATACAGCAAAAGGAAATCTCGTTGCCGTTATCACAAATGGCACTGCTGTGCTTGGCCTTGGCGATATAGGCCCCGAAGCTTCGAAGCCGGTGATGGAAGGTAAAGGCATTCTCTTTAAAATCTTTGCAGATATTGACGTGTTTGATATCGAATTAAATACTAAAGACATCGATGAGTTTGTGGATGTGGTAAAAGCTTTAGAGCCAACATTTGGGGGCATTAATCTGGAAGACATAAAATCTCCTGATTGCTTTGAGATCGAATACCGGCTGCGAAAAGAGATGAACATTCCTGTTATGCATGATGATCAGCATGGTACTGCAATCATCTCAGCGGCCGCATTGCTTAATGCATTAGAGCTTGTAAAAAAGGACATCCAGAATATTAAGGTAGTAGTCTCCGGCGCAGGGGCCAGCGCTCTGTCCTGTGCGCAGCTTTATATGGACATGGGCGTACAAAGTGAAAATATAGTCATGCTCGACCGCTCAGGGATCATTCGTGTAGATCGTGAAAACCTTGACGACTACAAGAAGCCCTTCGCTACCCATAGAAATATTAATACACTGGAAGAAGCTCTTCAAGATGCCGATGTATTTCTCGGTCTTTCGAAAGGAAATATCGTATCTAAGGAAATGGTGAAAAAGATGGGAAAAAATCCTATCATTTTTGCATTGGCCAATCCTGATCCTGAAATACCTTATGATGATGCACTGGAAGCAAGACCAGATGCCATAATAGCTACAGGCCGCAGTGACTATCCAAACCAGGTAAATAATGCATTGGGGTTCCCATTTATTTTCCGGGGAGCACTGGATGTAAGGGCCAGTGAAATTAATGAAGAGATGAAGCTGGCAGCCGTTCGTGCGCTCGCCAACCTTGCTAAAAAGCCGGTTCCTGATATTGTAAACCTTGCCTATAATGAAAAAAGTATCTCTTTCGGGAAAGACTATATCATTCCGAAGCTCATTGATCCGCGCCTTCTTACTGAACTATCCCCTGCAGTTGCGAAAGCTGCCATCCATTCAGGTGTTGCCCGTCGCATAATCACAGATTGGGAAGAATACGCCAATGAATTGTCGAAGCGTTTAGGAACAGATGAATCCATTTTAAGGGTAATGGTAAATAAAGCTAAGCGGGATCCGAAGAGAGTAGTTTTTGCTGAGGCTGATACCTATAAGATATGTAAGGCGGCTCAGATAGTGCGGGATGAAGGAATCGCCCGGCCGATTCTGCTGGGCTCAAAGAAAAAGATTAAAGAGATCATCGAACAAAACAAGCTTGATCTGCAGGATTTGCCTATTATTGATCCACGCGATCCGGAACTGGAAAATGTGCGTACGGAGTACGGTAATTACTTATTTGAAAAAAGAAAACGCAAAGGACTTACTTGTTATGAATCAAAAAAATTGATGGTAGAGCGTAATTATTTTGGGGCTATGATGGTGTTGAACGGTGAAGCAGATGCGCTGATTTCAGGTCTGACAAGAAATTATGCACAAACCATCCGGCCCGGCATTACAAATAATAGGGACGGAAGACGGAGTAGATAAGGTGGCCGGAATGTATATACTGCTTACTAAACGAGGTCCGCTGTTCTTTGCGGATTGCACCGTGAACGTAAACCCTGATGCCGAAGACTTAGCAAAAATTACTGCCCTAACTGCAAAATCAGTACAGCAGTTTAATATTCAGCCCAGGATTGCAATGCTGAGCTATTCTAATTTTGGATCTACCAAAGGAGCCGAACCGGAAACAGTGGCAAAGGCAGTAGCTATATTGCGAAAAAAATATCCGGGTATGATTGTAGATGGTGAAATGCAGGCCAACTTTGCTTTCAGCCAGCAGTTGCTTCAAGACAATTATCCTTTCAGCGAATTGATAAGGGACGGGGCGAATACCCTGATCTTTCCTAATCTTTCCTCCGGGAATATCGCCTATAAGCTTTTGCAATCCCTAGGAGCCGCCGAAGCAATTGGTCCCATCCTGCTTGGGTTAAAAAAACCTGTTCATATACTCCAGCTGGGCAGCTCCGTTCGTGAAATAGTGAATATGGTTACCATTGCAGTAATAGATGCACAGACAAAGAAATGAAGCTTGGAGCCTGTTATTTTTCAAAGATTTACTTCGTATTATTGAATGTATTAACTTATGGATCAGATTTAATTCATTTCCTGTGCGGTAAATAATAACTGACAATTTTAGATTATTCTTATTAATGGATATGAAATACTCACTCGTGATCTTCACCGTTATTTTTACATTATCGGCACTATCTGCTTTTGCACAGGTTTGGAGACCATTGGATGAAGGGATAAATGGATATGTCCATGCAATGTGTATAGACTCACAATCGAATAATTTATATATAGGAGGGCTTATATTTAACGCAGGTGGTATTCCTGTTCAAAATTTGGCTATATAGAATGGTTTACAATGGCTCAAAGCGCCTGACATAGATTATCAGATAAATGATTTATTATACTATAAAGGGAAAATGTACGCAGCCCTGGATAATGGATGGGTGGTATTGGTTCAGGACAGCAATTTCGTTATTGTTGGGGCTTTTAATAATGAAGTGAATAGCCTTACAGTCTATCATCACACATTATATGCAGGTGGTGATTTTACTGTTTCTTACAGTTTTTTAGATGGGGACGATGTTACGGTTAATCATATTGCCAAGTTTATCGATGCGGGTAAATGGCTACCGTTAGGAACGGGCACTACTGGCTCAGTGGATGCTATGCATGAATACAGGGGAGATTTAGTAGCCGCCGGAAGATTTTACGAAGCCGGAGATTCAAATGCAAAGAATATTGCACGCTGGAATGGATTTAATTGGTATCCCATGATGAAAGGTATCTCCGGGGAATATGTCGGTGCATTGGACACTTTCGAAAATGATCTTATAGTTGGTGGTGATTTCAAAAAAGCTGATACGATTAAGTGCGATGGAATTGCGGATTGGAATGGTATCTCCTGGGATACATTAAAACATTTGGAAATTGATTTTGTGAATTCGATATTAAGCTTGAATAACAAGTTATATGTGACAGGAGATATTACGGATGGATTTCAGGTTTGGGATGGAACTACGTGGTCTGGTATAGATTGGGGCGGTGTGGGAGCTATCTTTGCTTCTATCTATTTTCAATCGCATATATATGTAGGAGGAGATTTCTCTCAACTTAAGGATAGTTTAAATGGTGTTGCCTATTTAGATTACGCAACACCAACTCAGGGAGTAAAATCTATTCAACCATTTAAAATCTTTCCCAATCCCACCAATAGTTTTATCAGCATTAGCTTCAATACAAGTCAACAAGGCTACCTCGCGATCACTGATACTTATGGAAGAATATTAAAATTATTCACCCTTTCTCCATCTTCAGAAAATAAATTGGTAGTTGTCAGCGATCTAGCATGCGGAGTTTATTTATTAACCTTGCAAACAGCAGAAGAAAGAGTGAGTCAAAAAATAGTAGTGGAAAGATGAGACTTTCTCCACTATGTTTCCCTCCGGTGGGTTTTGGATTTATAAATCTATATTTAATCATAGTATATAGAATCGGGAATGATCTCTTACATCCAAGGCACTATCACTTCAAAATCACCTGCCCATGTGATCATTGAATCAGGAGGGTTAGGATATTTACTCTCCCCGCAGCTTCACCCTGTTGAGCCTAAAGCGTTTGCAGAGGAAGCTGAGGAGAGAAAAGATGTGCAGTAAAGATATTTAAAGATTAATAAACCGTTCACCTGGCAGCTTCCTCTGCTTGCACGCTGATGCTCTGCGGGAGTGAAGCTGCAGAGCAGGCTGTGCAAAAAATTTTGAATGAGAAGAAGGATTGGACTGTAGAGGAATTAATCAAACAAACCCTGAAATATATTTGGTACAATAGTACTGTATTTGTTGAATGTATGAACAGGGAATTTTCAAATCCGCCGATTATTAGATATTCCTTTAATTAATATGAGTCAGCTTAAAATTTGATGGTTTGTTTTTGAAAAAATCTATTTCTTCGTGCCCCGACCCTTTCCGTGGTCGGTGTCCCCACCGACCACTCTAAACGATCCGTTACCTTCAGGAAATGGTTTTCTTTACTACAACTATTAATAGCTGGAAACCGCTGCTTTTTAAGGATGTTTACAAAAAAATAATTACAGATTCTTTACAGAGGCTTCATGATAATAACCGGACAAGAATTCATGGTTTATTATTATGCCAAATCATATCCGTCTGTTATGGTCTTCAAAACGATTTTTGAGCCTGCTAAAATTGAAAATATGCTGTTGACTTTACTTCTCATGCATTCAACAAGCAATTGTTACCAAATGATCCTGAAATGCTCAATGATTTTGATTCAACATAACATGACAGAAGCTATCATTTTTGGGAAAGATGGGTCACACACCCATCAACATACTATGTCCTACTATTGCACAGCAGAAATTGGATTATATGCATTTGAACCCAATTTCAGGAAGATGGCACCTTGTCTCACTCCCTGAACAGTATAGTTTTCATCAGCATGATATTATTTGTTTAATGAAAAGAATTTTCCTTTCTCACCTACTACATGGTTATATCTGATTGGTAGAATTGTGGTCAGCGAGGACGCCCATCTTTAGATTCGCAAAGTGATTTTTTCAGCACTTTGCAATTATTATTATCTTTCCTTTTTGCTGCTTTTTCTTTTGTTATTTAAACACACATTTGTTGATAATTACTAACCGAATTGCAGCAGTGAACTATGAAGACCAATTGACTTTTGCAGGTCCATCCGTTGATACAGACTGCTTCCTTTTGTTTATGAGATGCTTCGAATAGAAATTCAAGCTTCGGGCTTATTATTAAGGTTTCAAAGAAACTCATGAACACCGTTGTTTATTCTTAACTTTTAAAACGCAGTACAAATTTTAAGAAGGAATAGATGTTTCTAAAGCGACATTAGATGTTGCATTGATTGCTGATGAACGCCGCGAAGTGGTTCATCACATTCAGGTGAGCAATAATGATGAAGGGTATTGGTAAAATGCTCAGCTGGCTGAACACCCATGAAAGGATTTCAAGTAGGGCAAACATTGTTCTGCATGGAAGCTACCTGAGTACACCAATTATTTATTTTCTTTATTCCCTACTTTTTCGTTCCTGCACTTCATTTCTACCAGATAAAAATTAACATAAGGCTCTACCTGTTGATCCATTAATCCTATTATCGGAAGCACCTTTAATTTGTTCGCAGGTTCCGCTATTACGGCAAGAGCCTTCAGCATAATTATAACCTCATCAAGTTTTTCCTCAAGCTGACCCAATGCCAGCTCTAATGCTCGTACTTCTGCTGTTAGTTGCGGAAAATATTGCAAATCTCCAATAGCAGGAACCAATGAAAGATCAGTATAGCTTGTACTTGCTTCAAGTACTGCATCGGAATAAAACGCAGAGGCGTTCCGATATATTTCGGCATTAAAATTCAATTGCATAACTATTCTTTTTATTTATTGAAAATCGCTTTCAGCCATTGAGGCTTCAAATTGTAATACTGGTGCCATCAAATTTTGTAAGCGATAAATGATGATCTTCGTTATACGTTAACTTTTGTTCCTGAAGAATTCGAATTGCAATTTCTTCTCCAAGTTTTAAAGATTCTGTATAGTCACTTCGCCAATGTACTCCTGCTGCATTGCGGGCGAGCGCTATGTTAGCAGCAAGTTTATTCAACTCACACCTACTGTCAAGATAGGAGGATTGATTACATTCCTTAGTGTTCTACATGTTGGATCTGCAGGGTCTGGTTCCTTTGGCCTTCTATTTTCTGCCATCTGATTTCGAACAGGTCCCGGTACACCCGGGATTACTGCTGGTACAACAGATGGATCAAATACCTCTGATTCATCAAACCAGGCTTTAAGGACAGTGACACAGGCGCCTGCAACAGTGGCATGACCAGCGCCGTATGCAGGATGCGTAGGTGCTCCTTCTTTAAACGCTTGCGGCAGTAAGTATCCACCAGCCATGGGAAAATGTAAAGCGAGCTTTCCTGCTGCACTTAAGGAATCCAAAATTTCTTTGTTTATCATACCGTTATACCGCCCTGAGTCTTCTACAAGATGTACCTGTATTCGCCCCCCAAATTCCTCAGGGCGGAGACGCCTGTGTACTCCCCATTTTTGAAACCAAACTGCCTTTAGTGCACGTGTGGCTACTTCAGTAACGAGGGTAAGAATGTGTGGAGGTCCGAATGTCGCAAATCCATCTTGTGTACGTTGGGTCCGATATCGCGGCTCATCTAAATAGGGATTGCCTGGGTCAACGCGGGCTGGCATACCTAACAAAATCAAACAAGCATTGAGATACGCTTCATAAAGGGCATCAAAATGAACATACGTAGTTAGATCACGCAGGGTGCAAATATATCGTGGATCGTGCTCAAATAGCGAGCCTGCAACCCCGGGTGCGATATTGTTTTCAGCTAAGTCATTAAAAGTATTACCATCTGAATCAGGATTACCTTCTTGTACTTTCAGCCATTCTGAAAAATTGGTTAAATAATTTATGTTTGCTAAGGCAACTTTATTTTGCCTTTGCCCTGTCTCGCCTTGAAGGTTAAGCATAGACGCGGACAGGGCAATTCTCTATTAAAACAGTTTACTTTATTTAAGTTTGATTGTTCCCGGGTTCTAAAAATTGACAACACATACCAACCATCATCAATCACACGCTATTTATTTCTGCACTTTTACCTGTAACCGTTGGCTGAATTTATTCCTGATCACTGATTTTTATGATGAAATTTATAAGTGGTTTCGCATCATGGAATCCAAAGGCTATAGAATTACAGGATATGTATTATGCCCAACCACCTGCATTTCACTATTTATTGTCCTGAAGATGTGAAGTCACTCAATGCCTGTATCAGTAATGGCAAGCGGTTTATGGCATATGAGATAGTGAAGCGATTGAGACAAAAAGATCAGCAACAAATCCTAAATTTATTGTCTGAAGATGTATCGGCAAGTGACCGCAGAGCAGGTAAGCTGCACCAGGTGTTCAGAGATTCATTTGATGCAAAAGAGATTATGAGTGATAGAATGATGCTTCAGAAGCTGGATTACATGCATTCCAATCCTGTTTCAAAAAAATGGAGACTGGCAGTTGATGACATTTCTTATCTGCACTCCAGTGCCCGCTATTATGCAACAGAAGTTCAGGGAATATTTAAGTTAACCCACTATAGGGATGTGTGAAGGTAATAGCTACTTCCATAGATTGCGCCCTGTCCGCACCTTCACTCAACCTCTTAGCGAGACAGGGCTTGGACAGAAATATTTCCTAATCCAACCTCTACTGATTTTCGTACCCAAACAATACCTGTAGGAACTCAATTTTTTGTTACCGATCTTTTTGGAAGGAAAGTGGAATATTTCACGAGTACCGGTGATCAAATTACGTTTGGATCAATGTATCCTTCTGGTGTTTATCTTACCCGCCTTAAATATGCAGATGGTACGAGCAAAATATATAAATTAATTAAAACAGGAAAATAAGGCTTTATGGTGGCTTGACCATTTTCACTTTGATTCATGTAGATATATTGATCTGACCTACGAATAGATAAGATTCTTTTAACCTTTTAATTCTAAAATTTTCCTTCATGAAAAAATATTTATTTATAATTTCTTTGCTGAGCCTTTTGACGGCACGGACTTTTTCTCAATCACCTCATATCCAGTGGACAAATTCATTGGGGGGAGGCAAAGACGAGATAACATCCTCTATGATTGGTACTAAGGATGGCGGTTATGTTATTGCAGGATACAGCAATTCCAAGAATGGGGATATTACAGATAATCACGGTCGTAATGACTATTGGATTGTAAAATTAGATTATGAAGGCAAAATGCAATGGCAACACTCATACGGTGGCAGCAAAGATGATGAAGCAATGCATATTGAACAAACTAAAGATGAGGGATTCATAGTAGGAGGAACTTCAGAATCAAATGATGGTGATGTAACTGGCAATCATGGACACAAAGATTACTGGATCATAAGGTTAGACAAGGATGGTACGATGCAATGGGAAAAATCATTTGGAGGAAGCGGTCCGGATAATTTGCTAACTGTTTATCCATCTAATAACGAAGGATATTTTGCAGTGGGTGAAACATCTTCAAATGACAAACAGGTAACTGGTTTCCATGGAGGAGTTGATTTTTGGGCTATAAAGTTAGATGAAAATGGTAATTTAATATGGGAAAAAGCATTGGGAGGAACGGAGGACGAAACATTACATTTTTCAGAAATGACTCAAGACAATGGGATTATTATTGGAGGCACGTCAAGTTCATTTGATGGAGATGTAACGGAACATCATTTCGGTAGTACTGAAGACTACTGGGTCGTAAAGTTAAATTCAAAAGGAGACTTGATTTGGGAAAAATCTTTAGGGGGTAGTGATGTTGATCGTTTATATTCCGGGCATCAAACTTTTGATCATGGATATATTTTGGCGGGATTTACAGGTTCTGATGATGGAGATGTAACCGGCTTTCATGGATTTGATGATTATTGGATCGTAAAACTCGATTCCAATGGCATGATTGAGTGGGAGAACGCTCTGGGTGGTTCATACACAGATTTTGCCTACTCCATTGAACAAGCAAGTGACGGAGATTACTATATTTCAGGAACTACTACCTCTAATGATGGCGATGTAATGGGTTATCACGGTCAGGAGTATGACTTTATTAATGATTATTGGATAGTTAAGTTAGATCCAATGGGAAACTTAATATGGCAGAAATGTCTTGGAGGCTACAATAGTGACAATAGCCAGGGGATCCAATTAACCCATGATGGGGGTTGTATAGCTTTTGGCTATTCATCCAGTTTCCCACAAAATCATGGGGGTCAGGATTATTTCATCGATAAGCTTTCAGCAAGCGGAAATTCAAGATATAAAATCTCATTAGGGGGATCAAATAATGAGTATCCAACTTCACTTATTCCAACAGCAGATGGTGGCTTTACAGTGGCAGGTTATAGCTATTCAGATGATGGCAATGTAAAAGATCACCATGGAGCGACAACCTCCAGTGATTTTTGGGTTGTAAATGTGGCCGGCAAAAGAGCCAAGGAAGAAAGCAACATTTCGAACGAAGATGTTTATGTTTCTGAAAAATCTTTATTTTCTACCAATAGCATTTTTATCTTTCCAACTGTAACAACTGGCTGTTTAGAGGTTAACTTCTCAGTCTCTCATATGTATTCTCCATTTGCCACCATCGAGATAATAAACTCCAATGGTGCAATAATAAAAAGTGAAAAGATGGCCATTGCAGGCCCTAACTTTAAAATTCCGCTATATTTAGATGCCACGCTTTCCAAAGGCATCTATTTTGTTAAGGTGCGAATGGAAAATGAAGTTTTGACAAAAAAAATATTTTTACAGTAGATTTTATACTCCAGAAAAGAATTATAGATGATTCATTGAATAGAAAAAAAGCCTGATAGAAAATACCCATCAGGCTTTAACATTTTAATCAAATGGGTACGTCATCTTCCTTTACCACTTCGAGAACTTCCTCTTCCGGCTTCTCCTCTTTTTTAAGGTTGAGAATGAAATCAGTAGCCTTCTGTGCCTGGCTAGTGGCTAAGATGATAAACCGTCTATCTTTCTCGAGTGTATCCAACCATCCCTTGATATAAGCCACATTATTTTCAAACTGAGTAGGTGCTATACCGCTCACTGATTGCAGGTAACAGGCACCAATTTCGGCCCACTAACTCTTCAAATGAGTAGGGGTCTCCACCAAAAGGTATTATTTCAAGTAATTCCTTTTTGACACGTACAGAAATTACAAAAGGAAACAGAAGCTGAAACCCAATGAATTTCTTTTCTTTACCTGAAAGTTGCGTCAGTTAATAAGATTATAAATGATCTCTTACATACAAGGTACCATCACTTCAAAATCACCTGCCCATGTGATTATCGAATCAGGAGGATTAGGATATTTTGTAAACATCTCTTTAAATACCTATTCCAGCATTGAAGGGAAAACCAGCTGCAAGCTGCATACTTACCTGCATTTCAGCGGAGGCTTGCAGGGTGCATTGGGCGTTTCACTTTATGGTTTCTATGACGAAAGCGAGAGACAAATTTTTACAGAACTATTAAGCATCTCCGGAGTCGGTGCTTCTACCGTACGAATGATTCTCTCATCGCTTTCACCGGAGGAAATTCAAAGAGCCATCATAACCGAAAATGTGAAGTTGCTGGAGAGTATTAAAGGCATTGGCCCCAAAACCGCTAAGCGTATTATCCTGGAACTGAAGGACAAAATCGGTAAAAATTTAATGGCTCCGCAAATGCAGGTAGCAGGTGGCAATAACGTAAAGGAGGAAGCGTTAAGTGCACTTGTTATGCTTGGGTTTAATCGCATCCAGGCAGAGCAGGCTGTACAGAAAATTTTGAATGATAAAAAAGATTGGACTGTAGAGGATTTAATTAAACAAACCCTAAAATATATTTGATAGAAATAGTACTGTATTTGTTTAATAATATGAAGCCTCAAAATTCGGGAAAAGCATTTGGGCCATACTCATAATTAATATTAGTCGCCTTAAAAATTTTGATTGGTTTGTTTTTGAAAAAATCTATTTCTTCGCGTTACAGCTATGCGCGGTAACGGATTAACCGTTTCTCACTATTTATTATGATGCTCAGGTAAAACCATCACAGTTCTTGAAGGTAAAAAATAACATCTCTTTACTGGTTTTCACTGCTTTTGTGTCCCTTACCATTCTTTCCGCTATGGGAAAAAATGGTTTTCATATTTTATATATACCACAGGTGGTTCCCGACGAACCGGTTGCAAGCCTTAGTGAAGATTCAAAAGAAATAAAATCTTTCTCTGTCCCGGTATATAATGCTCCTGCAGATACACCTCCTGCAGTTGATCTGCATTATCCTATTCACGATCGCGTTACCGATTTCCTTGCTGCACCCGACAATTCTTTCGATTTACAGGATCCTTCGAATGTAAAAAAAGATGTAGAGTATGATCCACAATCTAACCAATACATAATTAATGAAACGATGGGCGATCAATTCTATCGCAATCCATCTTCCATGAGCTTTGAAGATTTTTTAAACTATCAGTACAAACAATCCGACGCGCAATACTGGAAAGACCGTTCAAATGCAGCTTCTCTTCTTTCTGAAAAGGGAGTAATCCCCGATGTGAATGTAAACAGCCGCCTCTTCGACCGGATCTTTGGCGGCACACACGTGGATATACGCCCGCAGGGGAATATCGATCTCACCTTTGGCGGAAACTTTCAGAATATCCTGAACCCCACACTTACGCGCAGGCAGCAGCGGCAGGGCGGATTTGAATTCGCTATGCAAATACAGATGAACGTAATTGGGAAAATCGGCGATAAATTAAAGCTTACTACAAATTACAATACAGAATCGACATTTAATTTTGAAAACCAGGTGAAGCTTGATTATACCGGCTACGATGATGAGATCATAAAGAAAATTGAGGCAGGAAATATCCAGCTGCCTTTGCATGGGACGCTTATTCAGGGAAGCCAAAGCCTGTTTGGCTTAAAGACACAGTTGCAATTCGGGCGGTTAACGCTTACCGGTGTTGTTTCCCAGCAGCAATCACAATCACAAAATATTACGGTGCAGGGTGGTGCACAAACTCAGGTATTCCGGCTCACCGCTGATCAATATGATGAGAACCGGAACTTCCTGCTTGCCCAATACTTCCGTAACCATTACAATGGCGCGCTTGCACAAATTCCAATTATCAATTCAGGTGTAACTGTTAATAAGATAGAGGTTTGGGTCACGAATAAAACAGGAGCTACAGTAGATGTGCGGGATGTAGTGGCATTTGCAGATTTGGGTGAACCAAGCCCTTATCGAACTGAATTCAACAATGGGAGTAATAATCCATTGCCATATGCATATTCCCTTGTTCCTAATCTCAATTCAAATAGTTTATACCCCACTTTAATATCCCATTCTTCGGCCCGATCACTTGACAATACAATTGCTGAATTGACTGGACCCGATTTTCATTTTTTGATACCGGTTCAGGATTTTGAAAAAACTTATGCCAGGAAACTTTCTCCAACTGAATATACTTTCGATCCGCGTGTGGGATATCTAATGCTTAATCAGCAGCTGAGCCCGGATGATGTTCTTGGAGTGGCCTATCAATATACTTACAATGGCCAGGTTTACCAGGTAGGTGAATTTGCGCAGGATATTCCTCCTAATACGGATACTGCCAACGTGCTATTCTTAAAAATGCTGAAGGCCACTTCAGTTCGTACCCAATTGCCGATCTGGCAGCTGATGATGAAAAACGTTTATTCGCTTGGCGCTTTCCAGGTCAATCCTCAGGATTTTTATTTAGATGTCTACTACTATGATCCGGGTGGCGGGGAAAAACGTTACATACCTGCAGATAATATCAATGGCAAGCCACTCATTCAGGTATTAGGGCTTGACCGCTTAAACAGCAACAACGACCCGCAGCCTGATGGGGTGTTTGATTTCATTCCTGGAATCACTATAAATCCCGCAAATGGAAAAGTTATTTTTCCAGTGCTGGAACCATTCGGTAAAGACCTTGCAAGTAAATTTTCATCTGCTACTGCTTCCAAGCCTTATGTATACCAGGTCTTATATGATTCTACAAAAACAGTGGCCCTGCAGTTTCCGGAGTTTAACAGGTATGCTTTAAGGGGATCTTATAAATCGAGTGTTTCATCTGAAATATCTTTGGGTGCCTTCAATGTGCCAGAAGGCTCCGTTACCGTTACCGCCGGTGGACAAAGGCTGATAGAAAATGCAGATTATACGGTGGATTATAACCTTGGTCGCGTCAAGATTCTTAACCAGGGACTTTTGAATTCAGGAATACCTGTAAGTGTTGCTTTTGAAAACAATGCCACATTTGGCATTCTTACCAAGACACTATTTGGCGTACGTGCTGATTACTACATTAATGATCATTTGTCATTCGGCGGCACCTTACTGAAAGAGTGGGAACGACCCTTTACCAATAAGGTTAATGTGGGCGAAGACCCTATTTCAAATGCTATTTATGGTGTGGATGGCAGCTATACTTCTGCATCCGATTTCCTTACCAGTATAGTTGATAAAATTCCTTTCATTGAAACCAAGGAAAAATCAACGGTAAGCATTAGCGGTGAGGCGGCCCGCCTTCAGCCCGGGCATTCAAAAGCTATTGGTAAAAATGGCACAGTCTATATCGATGATTTTGAAGGTACTTCCACTACTTACGATCTGCGTTTTCCTTTTGCAAGCTGGGGACTTGCCAGCACTCCTCAAGACGGTTCCATTCCATTTGCCACAGCAATTAACGACTGGCGGTATGGATTTGACCGGTCGAAACTGTCATGGTATAACATCGATCCCTACTTTTGGGGTAACCAAGCACCCGCCGGAATAAAAGGTAATTATACACAGATATACAACCTGTACTCCAGGCAGGTGCTTACTAAAGAAATTTTCCCGAAAAAAGATGTTACTAGTGGCTTTGTCCCTCAAAATGAGAACACTTTTGATCTTCGGTATGAACCCCGTAAAAGAGGCCCTTATAATTTCGATACTACTTCAGTACTTACAGTAGGCGCAGATGGTTCCCTGCAATTTCTGGATACCAGTTCCGCGAATATCAGTAAGCGCTGGGCAGGTATTCAGCGCAGCATCGATCAGACCGATTTTGAAGAAGCGAATGTAGAATACATACAGCTGTGGATGCTGGATCCGTTTGGCTATGATTCATCACAAAATACACATGGAGACCTGTATATCGATCTTGGAAACATTTCAGAGGATGTGTTGCGTGATTCGAAATTTGAATATGAAAATGGAGTTTCTCCCACCGGTGATACCACTATTGTAAACAGAAGTGTCTGGGGATATTCCGCCAAAACCCCTCCTATTACCAATGCTTTCGATAATGACCCCAATGCACGGCAGTTTCAGGATGTTGGATATGATGGAGTTAAAAACTCAGACGAAGCTAACTTTTTCAAAGGGTATATTAATAATCTTGCATTGACTAACCAGGCTGCCTACCAGGCAGCTCTCGCTGATCCGTCCAATGACAATTACAGGTACTATGCCGATCCTTTTTACGATGCAGCCCAGACGAATATCCTTGACCGGTATAGTAAATTCAATGGTCCTGACGGCAATTCCCCGGTATCTACTGCCACCTCAACCTTGATTTTTGCCTCTACAAATGAACCCGAATCAGAGGATCTGAACCACGATAATTCGGTAAATGAAAATGAGCAGTATTTTCAATATCATGTACGGATAAACCCTGTCAATCTCAGGGTAGGTCAAAAATTTGTAACAGATGCGGTATCGACTACCGTTCCTTTGGATAAGAGCGGAGGTATACAGCAGGAGCGATGGATACAAATAAAAATTCCAATCACTGATTATGAAGAGCGTATAGGAGGTATCCCTGATTTTCGTTCTATACGGTTTATCAGAACTTACCTTTCAGGATTTGATACCACCATTATACTTCGCTTCGATCGTTTTGAGCTTGTTCGCAACCAGTGGCGTAAGTACGATCTTTCATTGAAAAAACCAGGTGAAAGCTTACCTGATGACAATGCCGGGAATACATTTTTTAATGTCACTTCTGTTAGTCTTGAAGAAAATTCAGAAAGGGTTCCGATCCGGTATACTATTCCTCCGGGTATTCAGCGGGAGCAGATTGTTGGCCAGACAGGTACATTTTTTCAAAATGAACAGTCTCTTTCTCTGCAGGTTTGCAATTTACAGGATGGTGACTCGAGAGCTGTTTATAAAAATATAAACCTCGATTTACGCACCTATCAGGCCCTCGACATGTTTGTGCATGCCGAAGCTTCGGGCGGCCAGGTATTAAACAATGGAGATATTACCGCCTTCATGCGTCTGGGTACCGACTTCGTGAGTAACTACTATGAATATGAAGTTCCATTGACTGTTACGCTTGCAGGAACAGGTAATGCAAACGATATCTGGCCAATATCAAATGATTTTCATATTATTCTAACAGACCTCGTTAATGCAAAAGAAGCAAGAAACCTCGCCGGTATTCCTCTGAATGTTCCATATACTATTGGTACAGCGACGGGCGCGCGGGTCACCATTATTGGAAACCCTGATTTAGGAGTTGCAGCAACCGCTATGTTAGGTATTAGAAATCCAAAAAACCAGGGAGGCGACGATGATGGAGCCTCAAAGTGTGCAGAGGCATGGTTCGATGAGCTGCGCCTGAGCGGTTTGGATGAAAGCGGTGGATATGCCGCCATTGCACGGGCGGACATTAAGCTTGCAGATTTGGGGACTGTTGCTCTATCGGGGGCGATGCATACCATTGGTTTTGGACAGATAGAGCAGCAGGTTCAAAACCGGTTTAAGGATAACTTTAATCAGTATGACGTTGCAACCAACTTACAGCTCGGAAAATTTTTCCCTAAAACATCGGGAATTGTTTTGCCATTGTATGCGGGTATTTCCAAGGCTATCAGTAACCCGCAATATGATCCTTATGACCATGATATACTGCTGAAGGAAAAATTAAACCAGCTTGCCAGTCCGGCGGCAAGAGCTGCCGCTCGTAAAGCGGCAGAAACCTACAGCTCAATAGGAAGCGTGAACTTTACCAATATCAGGAAGGTGAGCTCTAACCGCAATAAGAAGCTGCATCTTTATTCACCTGAAAACTTGAACCTGACACTTGCATATACCAGAACCTATATTCATACACCCATAATTCAATCACAGCTGACCCGTATTTATCACGGCGAACTTGGTTATACATTTCCAGGTAAATCGAAGTTTATCACGCCTTTTGGCAAAGTCATTCCTTCAAAATCGAAATGGCTGAAGATTATCCGGGACATCAATTTTAATCCGTACCCCACAAATCTTTCATTCCGGACCGCCATAAACCGGCAGATTGGATCCTTATTACTAAGGCCAATTACATCCGACGAAATTATTTTTCCGACTTATAATAAGTATTTCACCTGGGATCGTTTTGAAGGGTTCAAATGGGACCTTACCAGAGGTCTTTCCATTGACTTTAATGCCGCTGCAAATACGCGTATCGATGAGCCGGATGGATTAATCAATACGCAAGAGAAGAAGGATTCGGTCTGGAATAATATTAAGAAGCTGGGCAGAACCACCAATTATCTGCATTCAGCAAACGTAACATACACTTTACCTTTAAGTAAAATACCGATCCTTGACTGGACCCAGGTTACAGCGCGTTATGGCAGTAACTATAACTGGCTCACAGGCCCGCTCGTCTTCGACAGCGTTACCCAGCGCATCGTACCCAGTCCATTAGGAAATACCATTTCTAATAATCAAAATGTAGCCCTGAACGGTGAATTGAATTTGCGCAATCTTTATAATAAATCAAAGTTCCTTAAGAAGTATGATACCAATGCACCTTCTTCAAGAGTGCAGGCTCCAAGGCAAAATATAAAAAATCAATCCGATTCCACGCAAAGGGGGACTGTTAAGAATCAGCAGGCTAAAACCACTGGTTTTGAAGCCTTGTTTGTACGGCTTCCATTAATGCTGAAACGAGTTTCAGCGAGCTTCTCAGATAACCATAACACTACCCTTCCCGGATATCTGTTTAAGCCAAAGTGGATTGGGCAGGACTTTAGTGAGAATGCGCCGGGATGGGATTTTATCTTTGGATATCAGCCTGACTCTAACTGGTTGAACGACAAGGCAAGAAAAGGATGGATCAGTAATGATACTACCCTAAACTATCTTTTTATACAAAACAAAACGCAGGCTCTCAACATGAAGGCTTCGCTGGAGCCTTTCAAGGATTTTCTAGTCGATCTTAATTTTATGAGATCTACTACGGACAACCTTTCCGAGTATTTTAAAAGACCCTCGATCGGAGCCGGATTTGAGCACTTAAGCCGTCAGCAGTTTGGTACCTTCAGCATGTCTTATCTTACCATAAAGACTGCATTTACTTCTTTAAAGCCTAATCAGTTTTCTTCCACTTTCCTGGAATTTGAAAATAACCGCACCATTATTTCGCAGCGGCTTGGAACAGTGAATCCTTTTTCCCAGGGTGTATTTAATGATTCTTTACAGAATTATTCGCAGGGTTACGGGCCCTATTCACAGGATGTGCTTATACCCGCATTTCTTGCTGCATACAGTAAAAAGGATGCAAATAAGATTTCCCTTGGTCTTCCCTTTAAAAACTTCCCAATTCCCAATTGGCGCATCACTTATAACGGGTTAGGCAAATATCCATGGGCAAAGAAGATCTGGAACTCTGTAAATGTGACGCATGCCTATAACTCTACTTTAAGCGTGGGTGCCTTTGCCTCATCACTAAATTTCAGAGGAAACAACAGCGGGAATATTTATTTTCCATCTATAATAGATCCCAATTCACAAAACTTTATTTCTTTCTTCGCCATTCCTGCAATTGCTATTTCAGAGCAGTTCGCACCGCTGATAGGAATTGATTTAACCTGGAAAAATTCATTAACCACCAAGCTTCAGTACAACCGGGGAAGAAATCTTGGATTAAGCCTGATTGACTACCAGCTGACGGAATCAAGAAACCAGGAGGTTACTGGTGGTATAGGGTATAAGTTTCAGAATGTGCCTATTCCGTTTAAGGTGAATGGCAAGAAGAAGCGGCTGAAAAATGATGTGAATTTCCTGTTGAATATTTCCTATGCAGACAACCTTATCGTAAGCGAAAAGCTCGACCAGGCAGTAGCTTCCCTTCCAACCGGCGGTATTCAAACAATTTCCATTTCTCCTTCTTTTGATTACACGGTCAGCAATACTGTGAACGTTCACGTATTTTTCGATAAGCGCTACTCCACGCCTAAGATTTCCAACTCCTTTCCTATACGCTATACAGATGGTGGAGTCACCATCAGGTTAACGTTGCAGAAATAGTTAGTTTCATCCGCACTTTCCTCCGCCAATGCTCAAGCCTTATGGAGTGAAGCTGCGGGGAGCCGAATACTGTGAACGTTCATGTATTTTTCGATAAGCGTTACTCCACGCCTAAAATTTCCTCCTTTCCTATACGCTATACAGATAGTGGCGTCACTATTAGGTTGACGTTGCAGAAGTAATGGGTAAGCTTAATTTTACTTACATCCGCAGCTTCCTCCGCCAACGCTCAACGTCTGATGGAGTGAAGCTGCCGGGAGCAGAATACGAAATCGTTATTCTTGATCAAGGTTTAAACCCGGTGTATTTTAATTAGAAAGAAACCTAGCTTAGCACTTAAATAAACTGAAATGAAAAAACATCTCCTCTTTTTGTTTACAATTCTGTATTCAATAGTAATCCATGCACAGGTAACTACTTTAAGCAATCCTGAACAGGTTTCTATAAAGCTTGAAAAAATTTCTCCAGCACTCCGCGACATTAAGGAAAGCACTGCTGATATGAAAAGTCCGAGGATGGAAAGAGATAATCGGTCTCTGGAGCGCCACATGCCCGTTACCAATCCTCATGCGCTTCCTGCAGGACCTGATCCTGCACTTCAATCAGAGATCAGTAATATGCACTCTACTACTGCCGCCACGGTATTATCTAACTGGGCAGGGTTGCAATCCGGCTCAGAGCCTTCCGATAACAGTATGGCGGTAGGACCTAACCATGTGTTTCAGATTATAAACGGAACACTGAGCGGTTCACTTATTCGCCTTTGGGATAAATCCGGAAACATTATTGCAAACAGCAAGCAGCTGAAAAGCATCCTTGGTCAAAGTGACGGCGGGGATATTAACGTGCTCTATGACCAGCAGGCAGATCGCTTCGTAATTTCTACACTTTCGAATACTTATAGTAAAATTTATGTTTGCGTCTCACAAACTCCTGACCCCAACGGCGCCTATTATGTGTACTCATTTACGCCATCCAACGGATTACCAGACTATCCGAAAATTGCAGTATGGGGGGACTCCTATTTAATCACTACCAATTCCAATGCTCCCAGCATTTGGGTCCTTAACCGCAGCAGTTTGCTTGTCGGTCAGCCGATTGGAATAGTACAGATGTTTTCACTGGCTCGCTTTCCTACCATAGGTTTCCAGGCTGCATCACCCATTACGGAAACAGGCAATAAGCCGCCTCCTGCTTCTGAGCCCGCAATGGTGATCCGGGTCGCTGATGATGCCTGGGGAAGCTCTATAGATACCGACCGGCTTGAATTATTTCAGTTAAGCATTGATTGGACCATTCCTTCCAACTCCACTATCACGGGACCTATTAATTTACCAACCATTCCATACAACAGCAACTTATGCGGATTTGATAACTTTTCATGTATTCCGCAGCCGAATAGCAATACCAAGCTGGAACCTTTAAGCGATGTGATCATGGACAAAGTGCAATATCGGAATTTTGGCGACCATGAAGCTATTGTCTGCTCCCATGTATGCAATGCCACCGGCACAGGAGTGACTGGTGTTCGCTGGTACGAAATGCGGCTCGATAATAATGACAAGTGGTTCATATACCAGCAGGGAACCTATTCCTTCCGCACAGTTAATCGCTGGATGAGCAGCATCAGCATTAACAAAGACGGATCAATTGCATTGGGCTACAATGTATCCAACTCAATCGTATACCCCGGCATTCGCCTTTCTGGCAGGGCAGCTTGTGACCCGCTGAACAGGATGACTGCAAAAGAAACAAATGTACAAACCGGTGCTGCTTCGAACATCTCTTCGCGGTATGGTGATTATAATGGCCTTGTAACAGATCCTTCGGATGGCTCTTTTTGGTTTACTTCTAACTATAATCCTTCAGCCAGCTGGGCAACTAACATAGCACACTTCACCATAAGCAATTGCCAGGCAATAAATAAAAAAGGAAATACAGATTTAGAAAGCTTCCGCCCAAATTTCAGAGTGTCACCTGTTCCAGCAGATGCAGCTATTGAAATTTCGTTCGATAGTGATATTTCTTCCGGCGCACCTTTGCAAATATTTGATATCACAGGTAAAAAAGTATACGAGCAAATGATTGAAGCAATAAAAGGATCTAACAGATTTAATGTAGACCTCCGCAATCTTAAGAATGGATATTATGTAATAAGATATTCAAATCCTATTGGAGCTGTCATTCAGAAATTGGTAATTCAGCATTAGTGCTATAATTGCAATATTTACGTCCTGTTTTCTACGAAGGCAGGATTTTTTTTATATTGAAAAAGATATGACCATTGATCCTAAGGAAGTTTCTGTTGCTAAGCTGCATGCATATATGCTTAGTGCCATTGCGCCGCGTCCAATAGCATTTGCAAGCACCGTAGATAAAAACGGCATCCCTAACCTTTCACCGTTCAGCTTTTTTAATGCTTTCGGAAGTAATCCTCCCACGCTCATATTTTCACCTGCAAGAAGGGTGCGGGATAATACTATTAAGCATACTCTGGAAAATTTACAGGAAGTTCCTGAAGTAGTGATTAACACAGTAAATTATAACATGGTACAGCAGATGTCGCTGGCAAGTGTCGAATTCCCAAAGGGAGCTAATGAATTTATTAAATCAGGTTTTACTGCTATTCAATCTGATAAAATTAAACCACCCAGGGTAAAGGAATCCCCTGTTCAGTTCGAATGCAAAGTGGTGGAAATTAAACCTATGGGAACCGAAGGCGGAGCAGCCAACCTGGTTATCTGTGAAATACTGGTAATGCACATTGAAGAAGCAATACTTTCTTCGGAAGGAAAAATTGACCAGCAGAAAATTGATTTGGTTGCCCGCCTTGGGGCAGACTATTACGTGCGCGCTTCCGGGCCAGCTATATTTGAAGTGGAAAAGCCAAAGAGCCGGCCTGCCATTGGTTACGATGGCATTCCGGAAGCAATCCGGTTAAGCAATGTATTGACTGGAAATGATTTGGGTATGCTGGGAAATATGGAGCGTCTGCCACCTGTGGAAGAAATTAATGCAGTAAAAAATTCCGAAGACGTTCAGGAAATCATAACGCGTTTTCAGCACGATGAAGAATCACTTCGTTATCACCTGCAGTTATATGCGAAAACATTACTTGAAGAAAATAAAGTAACAGAAGCCTGGAAGGTATTGCTCTTGAATAACTTCCAGGCTTAATTGGATATGGTTTTGATTTTAGCTTATGGAAAAGTACTGGTAATAGAATTGACTCAGAACATAATTTTTTCACTGTGTGAATAGCTGGTTCCTTTTATCCGAAGTAAATATACACCCCGGGTAATTGCGGAAACTTCGAATTCATTTACACCTGCCATGCAGGATATTTTTTGACTGGCAAGCAAGTGTCCTGAAACATCGTACAGCATCCATTCAACAGGCTGATTGTTATCTGTATTTAACTGGACCTTCCATCCTGAATTTGTCCGGACAATTAGTGTCTTATTTTGTTCTGTTGATTTATTAGCCGACAACTCCTGTTCATCACGACTGCAACCAGAGCTTTTAACGATAATCTGATTACCGGATTTATTTACGCGCATGCCTGTCAATCTAAACAGCTTGCCATCATAGAGGAATGAACCGCTTTGAATGGTGTCAGTACTTGCATCCACGTTGTACCATTTAATAGTAGTTCCGGTTAATGGGTGGAAATTCTGTAACCGCCGCAGGGTAATGTCTGAATAACAATAACTATACAGGGGTAAAAGAGGTAAGCCACCTACCAGTAAATCCTTCGAATAAACATTCGCAGACCAGTTGCAGGATTGATCTGTAATATCATCTTCCCAATCCAGGTACCCGTTAATGGCTCCGAAAGGATCTCCTACGGATATGGTTCCGTCTCCTGCGTCCTGGTCGGCAGAACAATGGGAAAATGCAGGATAAGATTTATTGGTTTGATAGCGAAAGAAATCGGGAGTGGTTTCATTATCCGAAAAATTTGCGCCACTTCCATCATGCACACGCTGATCCCAGAAATATACGCCACCCTGCTGATTTGCCTGTACTGAATCAAAAAACTTTGGCTTATCCTGCCAGCCAATACTGGGGTCTGGCTTTCCCTGTATGCTGAAAACCAAAGGCCAGCCCAGCTGCTTTTCATAAAGCGCCATTTTTTTAAAATCCATTAATTCGAATATATGCAATGGCTGTCCGGTTGCAGGATTGGTAAGATCACACAGCAGGTTGGTCTTTGATGTCCCCCACATCTCATCATCAGATTCTGAATAGCTCTTTACAAATACAGGTTCTACCACGGTATACATGGCTGCAATTTTCTTTGGAACAATTATTCCGGTCATAAAAGCGCCAAAGCCACCTGCAGAAACACCAACAGTATATACACGTGTGGAATCAGAAGGCAGGTATTTATTGGCCCAATCAAGGGTATGGATAAAGCGGGTCTGTGAATACGTTTTAACAAGCCCGGTTGAAGGCACGGCATTGGAAGCGGCGTATATATCAAAATTCTCCTGGTATCCTGTCCAGAAAGTGCCTTTGCCTGCATCTACTCCGCTGCCAATAGGTATTGGAAGCCAGTCGTCAAGGCCTATAATATAGCAATTGGTTTCATTTCCAAACACATCAAGACCATTGCCCCGAAGGGAATTTTCATCTAATCCTTCATATAGAAGAAAAACAGGATAGCGTGTTGCAGTGCCCCTTTTGAGGATATAAAAATTAAAGCCATAGGATCCGCAATTTACCATAGCGGGGAAATTAGGAAGGTTCTGATTGTTTCCGAACCATACATAATATTTCACTATATCCCCTGAAGTCCATTTTACAGAATCCTGATAAACGGGCTGTGGGTCCGCAACAGTTTCTGCAATGGCCTTTTTAAGTGTATTGGTTCCCACTTTAATTTTAACAGACTCTAATCCATCGCTGAGGGTTTTTACCGTTACAGTGTAGTAGTATGGTTTATTGTCAGTGCAGGTGATGGCATATACCCCGATATTGGATGCGAGCGGCGCCGCGGCATCTGAAATTTTGAAAAAGACATCTTTGCCATTCAGATGTGAGCGGCGCATGTTTTTAGAGGAACTGTCTCTGACATATCCCATAAAGGTGGCCGTTGAAAGATCGGTAACGATCGGTAATGAACTGCGATAAATATTATACTGTACGTTAGAAGCAATAGCCGGATTTTTCCAGGTAATAAATACCTGCCCGCTTCGATAGGTAGCTGCAATTTTGGTAACATTATAACCGGAGGAGCACTGAACAGATGTAAGAAACAGAACAATGGAACAAATGCACCACTGCCTGGTACGTGTATATATTAATGACATGGAAGGTTAGATTTTGGCTTTTATACGATATAAAGATAAAACAGTTACTTATAAATAGGTAGCTAAAATACTACATACAGATTTAATCCAACTTTCAATTAAATTAAGATTAACATCAGGAATATGAATTAAACCCTCTGTTCCATAATCTAAGCCGGCCTTGATAAAGATTAAGTAACTAACGCGGGCGGCGCTTTATTCCTGTATTTTCTATACGAAGGCCGGCAGACATAATTCCGGGTAGCGGATCTGCGCGCATGTTCTGTTCAATGGAAAAGGTATATAGTCCGGGTTGTTGAAAATAGGCATTTTCTTCAATCATGGAACGGTAATCCCAAATATCTCCCAACCCTTCTCCAAACCACTTTCCGGCATCGGTGGAAAGCATAACCTCAATACGTTTGGTTGCTTTATTACCATCCGGAAACTCTGTTCCAATATTCAGCCATATATTCTGATAAGGATAATTGTCTGTGTGGCGAATATTTACATAGATATTATAAAGTAAAGAAGTGTCACTGATTTCAACCGGATATAGTGCAATTACCTTGCTGTCCCATATGTTTTTTTCGATGGGAATATTTTTTTCATAGATGCGATTTTTATCACAGGAAAATAATAAAGCCGATATAAGAAAAAGAAATAAATGGTATTCATATAACCTGAAATTAAAGGGAATCTTCAGGTTATATATACTATGGCAAGAGGTATAATCTTTAGCAATTTTTTTTTCTTTCCTTTTAATGAGCGAATTCATAAAGATTGCAGAAAATCATTTTTTATTCCGGGGCTGGGAATTTGCAGGCATATCCCTCTTATTTCTATTTCTGTTCTTATTTTTTTTCTTTTTTGACTTCTTTTCCAAAGAGGTTAATGTGGTTTGCCCTACTGTGTCTGCATATTCAATAATCTCTTTAACAGGTAATAGCTTGACTGCACCAAGGTCGGCGGGTTTGGTATTTAGCTTATTCATTTCCATTATCTCTTTAACACGGTCGACTGTTAACGGATGAAAGATGGCGCTGTCCTTATAAGCAAACCACATCAGACGCTTAAAAATGTCAGTTTTTTGCAGGTAAGCAATGCCGGTTTCTGTTTCAATTTTCTCCATATGCTGAGGAAAATCCTGCAAGGCATCGAGGTAAGTATCCAATTCATAATTAAGGCAGCATTTTAACCTTCCGCACTGGCCCGAAAGCTTTGCCTGATTTATGCTTAGCTGCTGATAGCGGGCTGCTGCCGTAGACACAGTCTTGAAATCGGTAAGCCAGGTGCTGCAGCACAGTTCCCTTCCGCAGGAGCCAATGCCTCCGATCCGCCCTGCTTCCTGCCTAGCACCTATCTGATGCATTTCAATCTTTACATGGAATTCCTTTGCATACATTTTTATCAATTCACGGAAATCCACCCGATCATCGGCAGTATAATAAAAAGTAGCCTTCCTGATATCGGCCTGGTACTCTACATCACCGATCTTCATATTTAATCCAAGCTGCCTTGCTATGGCACGGGCCCTTACAAGCGTGGCCTGTTCAAGTGCCCGCGATTCTTCCCATTTCCTCAGATCATAATCATTGGCTTTTCTTATTACACTTTTTATTTCATCTGAATTTTCCTGAACATGCTTACGCCTCATTTGCAGCTTTACCAGTTCTCCGCTAATGGTTACAACACCTACATCTGTGCCTCCAATACCGCTTTCCACTACCACCGTATCATGGGTATCAATATCCAGATGGTGCATGTTACGATAGAATCCTTTACGCGCGCCATTTTTAAAGCTTACTTCCAGAAAACCGGGTACCTCTCCCTCATTTACTATTGGCATATAGCTAAACCAGTCATAAACGTTCAGGCGGTTGCAACCGCCATTTGTGCATGTGCCATTTGATTTGCAGCCAGCTGGCTTGCCGCCGGACTCTATAGTGCAGCCATTACAACTCATAACCCAAAATCTATACTGAATATATTATTGAGCCTATACATAAAATATTGAGACATGCTTAGGCCGATAAAAATAACTTTTTATTACTGATCAGATTTTGTAACTGAATTGAAAGGTTCATGAAAAGGATTTTAGGATGTGCGTTTCGTTCAATATGATAGTGAGAACGCTCGAATAACCCTATTATCAACTCCCATTTATCAAGCTCTACCCTTTCAGTCAGCCAAAAAGCCAATCGCTTTTCTTCTTCATACAACTGCGAATTCTTTTCACCGGTATGTTGTAATACCAGGCATTCCCGAAAAAATTCCAATCCATACCTGAAAAAACTCTTTTGGTTTTCCCTTCCGCGGCGCGACATTTCATCTACCCAGTTTAAAATATCCTCCGTATTGTTTTGATGCAGAAGAAGCATCCACTTCCTGAATAGTTGCTGGTTATCGTCCTCTATATTACTGATTAATTTAAGAGCTTCATTATAATTACCTTCCGATTTACGAACAATTTTTCGGGCTTCCTCCCGGCTTAAAGTATGCCTTTCTGTTAATACATTTGCCAGCTCAGCATCTACGATGCAGGGAATGTTTAAAGATTGGCACCGGGAAACAATGGTGGATAAGAGCTGATCCCTGCTTTTCGTTATCAGGATGATTAAAGTTTTCTCAGGAGGTTCCTCAAAAAGTTTTAACAATATATTTCCTGAATTGCCCATGTATTCTGCCATCCACATAATGAGAATCTTGTATTGAGACTCAAATATTTTAAGGCTAAGCTTATGAATGATATCTCTGCACTCATCTGCCGTAATATTTCCCTGCTTATTTTCTGCGTTGAGGAAGTCAAGCCAGTCAAGAAGGTTTAAATAGGGATTTACCATAATGGCTTCCCGCCATTGCTTAACAAAATCAGTACTTAGCGAAACTTTATCAGGCTTTGATTTTATTACCGGGTAAGAATAGTGAATATCCGGATGAATCATCTTTTGTGCCTTAATGCATGAGGGACATTTTCCGCATGAATCATCTTCATTCAGCTTGTTCTCACAATTCAGATATTGTGCAAATGCCAATGCAATAGGCAGATCGCCACTTCCTTCGGAACTTACAAAAAGCTGTGTATGGCTGACCCGGTTTTCTTTAACGCTTTGAACCAGACGTTTCTTAATTTCCTTCTGACCAATAATCTGACTAAAAAACATTGGCTAAAATATCACTCGGATTTTTTATAAAAAATTAGCCCTTGAATAAGCTTATTCAAGGGCTAATTTAAATTCGTTAGTTATTTTACCTGTGCAACTACAGCTTTAAATGCAATTGGATCATTCATTGCAAGGTCGGCAAGCGTCTTCCTGTTTAAAAGGATCTCCGCCCCCTTAAGCTTATGGATAAACTGAGAATAGCTAAGTCCCTCATCACGGATGGCAGCGTTGATACGAGCTATCCATAACGCACGGTAATCTCTTTTTTTCTGCTTTCTGCCTCCAAAGGCATAAACCATTGCCTTTTCTACAGCATTTTTGGCAACACTGGTAACATTTTTTCTCCTCCCGAAATATCCTTTCGCATTCTTAAGCATTCGCTTACGCCGGGCGCGGGAGGCTACATTATTGACTGAACGTGGCATTCTTGTAAATCTTTAATTAAATTAACATCAACTTTTTTATATGCTTAAAATTAGCATCATCAACATAGGCAGTTTTTCCCAGCTGCTTTTTGCGATCGTGTGCTTTTTTAGTGAGGATGTGGCGTTTAAACGCTTTCTTACGTTTCACTTTGCCGGTACCTGTAAGCGAAAACCGCTTTTTAGCACTGGAATTAGTCTTCATTTTAGGCATAACATAAAAATTCGGGACGGCAAAGATAGAAAAACTATTTACCTGAGAAAGAAAATCTCTTTTAGCAACAAAATAAGAGATCTTTTTTGCTTAATCTTATTTTTTGTGGGATTTGGGATTGATCATTACATGCATTCGGTTGCCCTCAAGCTTCGGTAACTGCTCCAGGGATCCAAACTCCACCAGTCTTTCGACAAATTTGAGAAGCAACAACTCGCCGCGCTCTTTAAATAAGATCATGCGGCCGCGAAACTGAACATAGGCTTTTACTTTTGCTCCTTCCTGCAAAAATTTTTCCGCATGGCGCGTTTTAAATTCAAAATCATGCTCATCGGTATTGGGAGTAAAGCGGATCTCTTTAACTACATTCTTAACAGACTTGGCCTTTTGTTCCTTTTCTTTTTTCTTTTTTTCGTAAAGAAACTTATTGTAATCAATAATACGGCAAACAGGCGGAGTTGCCGTAGTGGCTATTTCCACTAAATCTAAGCCCTGATCTTCTGCCATTCGAAGAGCTTCACGGGTAGTATACACGCCGGGTGTTACATTATCGCCGGCAAGCCTTACTTCCGGAGCCTGAATCCGGTTATTGATTCGATGTTCCGGTTCACGCGGTTTTCTTACATTCCTCTGAAATACTGCCAAGATGTTGTTTTTTCGTTAAAATTTAGGTTGAAAATTTAGTGTGCAAGTTAGAAACAAGATGATAATAAACGAGTGGTGAGAATTATAAAAATCAAATTATTGAATTTCAATTTTCTGAAATCCAAGATAGTGACCACCGGAATTAATTTTAATGATATACAAACCTGGATAAAGATCATGAACATCTATAGTTTCTGATGTATTATATACGCGTAATGTTTTTTCCAGCCTTCCATATAAATTATAAATGTCTACCTCTACGCCACCAGGTACCTTATCATACAATTTAATAATAAAATGGTCATGAAGTGGATTTGGAGACACCTTGCCATTCATAAAAAATTTTGTTACCTCACTAATGCCGGTCGATGTATCAAGCGTAGCAATTGTAAACCAGCTTTCATGGCCAGATAGCTGATCCTGTACCCCGGTTGCCTGCAAATCATAAGCGGTAACAGCAAAAGTATCTGTAATAGATACACCGTCAACAATTGCTGTGGTATCGGAACCTGCATCCTTTGAATTAGTAAAAGAATAACCGGTAAAATTTTTATAATATATCTTATAACCTTTAAGATCCGTTTCCTGATTATTTGACCATGTTAACTGAACCTGCCCATTTCCCAAATCTTTTTTATGCGCCCAAACAGGGGGAATAACCGGGGCATTAATATCAGGCACCGCCAGGAATGGTACAAAATCAATCCGGCAAAGAGAACTGTTATCATTTTGATCTTCTATCAATAAAGCGATTGTTGCACTGTCGGCACTACCCCAATAATTATTTTCAACCACAGCAGTTTCAGGCCCTGCAACAGGAAAGCCGGCGAATTCAAAAGCATTACCCTGCACCTCGCTGACATTGCGCAACAAATTGTTATTGTAAAAATGGGGATTATTATTGCTTATAGTAACCATTACATTAAATGCCTGGTTACGGACAATGGTATTGTTGTAACAAAAGCCCTGCTCCAATAAAATAGATGCATCTAAATTGTCAGTAAATGTATTTCCATAAAACAAGCTGGAATCCGAAATATAAAGTGAATTGCTTAAAACAAAATCGTTTTTAGTGAAGATGTTATTAAAGCACTTTACATTTTTATTTAAGCTCACCATGCCGGCGCTTGTAGATACCGTATTATTATAAAAAATGTTGCTCTGAACAGTTGAAGATTTTCCTATCCTAACAATGGGCCCGCTTAATACATCAGCGGTTGTGTGCATGAATACATTATTTGAAATCCTTGAATTGGAGCCTGCTGTACAGCCACAATATCCATTTCTGATCATGCAATGATCCAAATAAATACCTATTTCAGAATATAAAGTGAATTCGCCGCCTCCCTGCGCCTGGAAAAAGTTTGAAGTACCGCCATTTTCCAGGATGCAATGCTGAAAATTGCAGCCACTGCTGGAAATAAAGTCAAAAGGCATGGCATCACTACGAATGTATATGCCGGACCAGAAGGCCTGTTCGGTTGGTAAAGTATCTATAGAAAAAATTATTACACTGTCAGCTGTTCCAACTGCGGAAATAGTTCCATCCACCAGTATTGACCTTTGAGCTTTAAATTTGAGTACTACTCCAGGTTTTAGAGTGAGTATGATATTCGCGGGAATAATTAAATCAGAAGTATCTATATAAGGATTCCCTTTTGGTGTCCATATAGTATTGACAGATAAAGTACCCCCAACAAATGTTTGTGCTTTAGTATCATTACTATTAAGAATAAAGGTGATGTAAAATAAGACAGCAATAAATCTTTTCATTAATGTTATGTTGAATAAAATAGAATAAAATCTACACTTGACGTAAAAATAAGTCAAATATCTTACCATCGGAATCATAAAAAAACCCCCTGGATTTACAGATTTATTTAAAAATCTATAAAGCAAGAGGTTTTTAATTATAGTAATAATACTACCGGTTAGTGGTAGTAGTATCTGTCCTCCTTATCACATCATCTTTTTTCCGCAATCCTAAAAGACCTAATAAACCTGCTAAACCCAGCCATCCCCAATCCATATGATCATTATTATCATGATTGTAAGTCTGGTCAGTAGTAGTTGCAGGGTTGTTAGGATCAGTCTGAGCTTTCACGGGATTGTTAATACTTAAGAAAGCGCAGATGAAAAGAACGCTGGAAATTTGTGTTATTTTTTTCATTGTTGAGTATTTGATCTGATATATTATTTACAATCAACATGCCATGTCCACTCTATCCAGACCGCCGCTTTAAACTAACCCTAACATTCTATTAAAAATAAATCGGGATTCGTTTTAACTCTTTAGATACGTTAATGATAATCCCCATTATGGGAAAATATATAACCAGATTCTTATTCTTTAAACCTTGAAAGCTACCATATAACTATTTGATATACAAAAATATAGGAACAAATTACCGCCATTCTTTGTTCAAGTTATTAAATCCATATATGATAACTAGTCTTCAGAAAGACTGCTTATAACATTTAAGTTTACGTTATTTTTTCTAAGCACATTTTCATTGTTAAGATGCTTCTTCCATGGGTCCAAGTAAAAATCTGTCAATCCTTTATTAATATTTGCAGCATCTTCTTGTGGACAAAATGCATACACCATTATTAAAATGGTGTCAATTCCATTCTGTTCAAACTTCTTATAAAGATGGAGTCGCCTGCTGAAGCCCCCAAGTGGAACTGCCGATGTTTGCACTATTAATCTCACGGGATCAAGTAAAAGGTTTCTTCCCGAAATATAATCGCCATGAGCTTTAAAACTTTTACCCGCCTGATTGGTAATAGTTGCAGGAGCAACCGTCATTTGCGGCATGTTCTTTCGAAGAAAGGAACATGTTATATAATGTTTTAAGATCTGTGTTTTTAAAAACAATTATTGAGTTAATGTTTTTATCATAAAGTTTTTAGGAGATGAATCCAACTGATACTTTAAATTATCTAGAATTCCAGCATAGCTTATTATTTTTTGAATGGAATCTTATAATTTTTTTTACCTGTTTACAGAACTCATCATAGTTTCAGGATAGCGGTTACCTGATGCTGCGTCTTTAGGGAAAATAGCATCGATCATTTGTAAATCTTCTGCAGTTAATGTAATATTTATTGCCGCTACATTTTCTTCCAGCTTATTACGGCGTTTGGTACCAGGAATTGGTATATGATGCAGAGGATTTACTTCCAGCTAATCTTTTTGCGGATAAATATAACATCCATTTCTTCCATAGGACTTGCTTCATAAAAAAAGCCAGCTCAAATGGAGCCAGCTTTCTTTCTTCGGGAAAAGTTGATATTACTCCGCCGGGAACATCACATTCTTCTCATTCCCTCGGAAGCAATCAAGTTTAAGGTTGGCATCCATCTCTTTTACGATAGAGCTCAAGAGTTGATCATAATCTTTTACATCGGTTACACGGGGCCAGGTTTCGCCACGGCGGCAACCCCATTGCGGCGCAAAAATGGTCCGCAGCCACCGGTCATCTTTATTGAAAATAGAAGTAAATGTTTTTGTCTCTTTCCCATTATTAAAATAAATTTCGAAGTAAGTGCTCCTGATCAGGTCACGGATCATCACCGGAAGAATTACTGCATTTTTCATCCCATTATTATCTGCAAGCATCAGGTGGTAGTGAACTCGTAAACCATTGTAAGTGGTGGAGTCAAATTTCCATTCAAAATACAACGGCTTTCCATTAAAATTCACGGTCTTGGAGATCGTGCCTTTATGGTCCTGAGACAAAAGATTTTTCATCACAATCCCCTGGGCCCTCCCCAGGAAAGGAAGTATGATGAGCACCGGCAAAAAAATATTTCTCAAAATATTCTTCATGAGTTATTGTTTAGGTGTTTAAGATTTACTTTTTTGCGGTAGCAGGCTCATCCACCAATTTTACCTTCTTCAATAGATTATCTGCAATACAGCTTCCTACCACTACGCCGTCTTTAATGCCTGCTGTAAAGTGGATGCCACCATAGTGACGTGACATAGCCGCTTCATTCGCTGCAGCTTTAAAAGAGCTGAATTTCCGTGGCAATAATCCCAGCATCATATCAGTGCTGTCGGTAAACACAACGTCGTTGCCGAAATACTTCGTGAGCACTTCAGAAGATGATCCTGAGAACCCGGAATGTCCTGATGGATACTCGGGGAAAGAGGGAGTTTCAATATAAGGCCTCCAATCCGGTTTATTGAGCACTTCATGAACGTACGTTTCAGGACGTAAATAATTATACTTGTATTTCAATTTCCATACTGCTATAGATGCATTATACTGGGCCATACCGAGATAACATTCGAGTTCCGCTGTTTTAGCAAGGTTATAATTGTTTCTGCGGATTTGCTGTTTTGCAATTTGCTGCCAGTGCCCCGGAGGAGTATAAGTTTCAATTGCATCATCAGACCAGTAGAGAGCTATGATCCGCTGATCTTCCGTAAACGATGTATCAACACCGTAAACATCCATGCAATCTTTACAGAATTCGGAATTCATATCTGAGCTATAGGGCATGCTAGGTTTCATAAGACATAATTCGCTTGTGTCAATGCCTAATGGACGAAGAGTTCCCCAAAAGGGCTCCACTGCAGTACCATACGCTTCTGTAGGTTCCCAGTAATCATTATGGTTGGCGCGTGATGGTGATTCATAGATGTTATTTTCCCGGGTGTAATCGTAGCTGTCACCCTTCATATAGTCAATCATTGCATTACCGAGATCAGCACCTAATTTCTGAGAACGTTCGAATATGTCCTTATTATTCAGCATGCTATCCAGCGCATGGTTGTTTTTATCTCTTAAATCATTAAAGCTTTTATCATTGGCTGAGATGTAGCGCGCTACACCTTCGTCGCAAACTATAGAAAGCGCATTATTCATTACAGTTGGCCAATCATAGATCATATTAGGATCGGGGGTCGGCAATGTTTTCAAATCTTTTAATTGACCGATCAGTGATTTGCCCCCGGGAACGCCGGCATATATGGATTGCCACATAGTAACCCCATAATAGCCAAATGAACGGGCTGCTGCGAGTGGCGACATCCGTTGCTTTTTTACCTGTGTGCAAAGCAGATCAAGCCAGGACAGTGCCATTTTACTAGAATAATCGGAAGCCGGCTTTGAAATTTTGTTATAGCTGCCGGAATCTGAGCTCATGTTTTTACAACTGTAATTGCTGCTTATTAAAAGTGCAATTACAAGCACTAAAGCGACAGTTGATTTTCTCATATTTATAAAATTATTGTTCGGAAATTTTTTAGAGTCAGCAAATGTAATTATTAAATGATTTTTTCTGATAGCTATTATTGATATTAGTGTTCAAAATAATAAGAGATAGTACTTTATTTAAATCCTGAAACAGCCATCAAATACTTTACATATTCATATGGTGCATTTTATTCATTCCAGATGTATCTCCCGCTGCCATCTTTCGTTCCATAGTCTGGAACTGCATAGAATGCACCGCAACCTCTGAGAGATCTGTAGCCCCTTCCTTACACAGATAGACTTTATTTACAGGAATATTTTTTATCACCTGTTTTTCTCCTGTTGCTTCCCAGGTGATCTCCATTTCATCAATAACTGAGGCCTTTCCAACACCTGCCTGTAACCGGATGGGGTTTCCTCCGAAGCTGGCTCCCTTGCTGATTATGAAATACGTCGAACGCTCTTTTCCACCATCATTAAAGGTAAGCTTTACACGATTTCCCACACCGTATTTATTGGTTTTAACACCATCAAATTTTACGTTTATCCAATTATTATTGAATCCCGGGTTTTCATAGAGCGCATTTTCATAAACATCGCCATAATAAAACGCACCGTAATCGGCATAAACATCCTGATCACCATCAAAATCAAAATCACAAAAAGCAATCGCATGCCCCTTTTGCAACTGGCTGAATCCTCCTGAAAACGAACAATCCTCGAAATATTTTCCTTCGTGGTTGTGGAACATCCGCTTTGGAAATATTGCTTTATAATCAGGCGCTCCTATTCCCAGGTAAAAATCCAGGTAACCGTCATTATCTAAATCGCCAAAATTACAGCCCATGGTAAAGGTCTCATAATCGATATGTGATTCCTTATCTACATTCGTGAATGTTCCATTACCGTTATTTTTGTAAAGACAAGGGAATAAGGTGGAGTCCATTGGTAGGCCCATATACTCACGACATGAATTGATGGTGTATCCTGGCTGGTAAGCGGACACATAAAGATCCTGCCAGCCATCATTATTATAATCAAACCACCAGCATGGAAAACTGGAAGAATGCGATGGAACCCCGGCCTTTTCAGTTACATCGGTGAAATGCGCCATTCCCTTGCTGTCTATTCCATCGTTTTTATACAGATGGGATGGATGCTGGAAACACGAAACATACAGATCCGGGAACCCATCATTATTATAATCGCCCCAATTGGCCCCTTTAACATAACTGGTAAGGTCGAGACCGCTTTGTTTTGAAATATCTGTGAAGGTTCCATTGCCATTGTTAACATACAATCTGCTGGGGTAACCCATCTCATGTCCTAAGAAAAGATCGAGGTCTCCATCATGATCAACATCTGCCCATTCTGCAACCTGTGATGGATTGTAGTCCATTAAGCCTGCCTGCACTGTGACATCAGTAAAAGTACCATTGCCATTATTTTTCATCAGGGACGGAGGCAAATGGCCTGCTTCATATTTCCATCCGCCTCTTGGTATAATAAAATCCATCCACCCGTCATTATTATAATCAGCGTGTACAATATCAAGCCCCTCACACTCACCGCGTAGTCCGGCTTTATCCGTCCAGTCTGAAAATGTTCCATTGCCATTGTTATGAAAATATTTTACGTTATCTCTAAGTCCGGTGCTGGAGCTTATGATATCAATATAACCATCGTTATCAAAATCGTCACAGCAGACACCGCCCGCCCAGCCCGTGTTTTCAATACCGAGGTCCATGGCTATTTCATTAAACTTCGGGCAATTCCACTCATTCCTATACCTGGCTGCCGGTATAATATATTGTGAAGGAACATTTGAAGGCACTGATCCATTCGCCTGGCAAGCAACATTCAGCAACCATATCGATAAGTAATCTTTCGGCTTACTCTGAACAATTTTGACATACCTGTTTATGGCTTCTTCAGCCGGAAGCTTATTGGTATGAATACCGGTTCCGGATATTGGAAAAATACAGGATTGATCGTTATGGTTATTAATACAATTTTGCTGTTCGCCCAAACGAAGATAGCCAACGGCAATAAAGCTTTCAAGTGAATCTACCTTCGACCAACCTTTATCATTAGGTTTAGTATATGCTTCATTGTTCATAAATTTCGGATCCTTCTCCAGCGACTCCAGTATATCAATCCCTTTTTGAGTAGTTCCGAAATAGATATTCTGAAGGCCCAGTGAAAATTTTAGTTGCAGATTTTCAGGATCCTTATCCGACATCTTCTGAACAAGGGGGAGTATTTCATCATTCCTGCCATATAAGGTAAATGGATTCGATTTATCAATGAGCTCAGTATATATGGCAGGCATCGTGGAACTTTCAATCTTAATATTTGCATAGGGTGATTTTGACTTACCTGCTGTAAATACTTTGGTAATTTTTTTTCTCATTAAAAATGCGCTGCTGCCAAGGGCAATAAGAACCAGCACAAGAACAATAAGAAGTGTACGTTTTTTCATGAATTTAATTTTAGCTGTTATTATTTTTAATTGATTTTGTATAATGATTTGTATAATATGAAGGCGTATACTTCTATTGGATTATAAAAGACACTCTTGTAAATTTCCTTTTGCAAAGGTATTTAAGCTTTAAAAGGGGGCTGTTAACGGTCTTTAAAACTTTGTTAACGAAAAGCAAATGGTTTATACCGTTGCACTTTATTGGTAAATTTGCCATCTGTTACACTCAATTTACCTTATCAATTTGCTTTTTCATACCGTTATCTATTAAAAAGCATTCTTAACCAGTTAATTTTCATTTCATAAAAATCTACCCGTTAATATGAGCAGATTCATTACCCGTTTTAATTTCGGAATCTTACTCGTTTCAGTACTTCTGTTTGTCGCATCCTGCACTAATTTTGAAAAGGTCTATCAGAAAAACTTTGATTTTCCTGCTGCCGACAGCTCGAAGTTTGATAAAACAGATGGCAATTCAGGAAAGATGTTCGACATCCTTACCGGTACCTCAACGGGCATCAACTTCATTAACCAACTCAAATTTGGCTTTCTGCAGGACAATAATCTTTATGTTAACTATTATAATGGTGGCGGCGTAGGTGTAATGAATGTAAATGGAGATTCCCTACCCGATCTCTATTTCAGCGGTAACCAGGTACCAGATGCCGTGTATATTAACGAGGGCAACATGCACTTTAAAGATATATCCGCTAATTCCGGGATCTTTCAAAAAAATAAAGGTTGGTCTACCGGAGTTTCAGTTGCTGATGTGAATAACGATGGATATGATGATATATATGTCTGCCGGTCACGCTGGAAAGATTCGCTTTCAAATCTTCTTTATATCAATAAAGGAAATAACACCTTTACTGAAGTAGGAAAACAGTATGGAGTAGACTGCCCGGATTGTTATACTATGGGTGCAGTATTTTTTGATTATGATAACGATGGTGATCTTGACTTATACGTTAAAAATCATCCATCCGACTGGATTGAACGCATGCGCTTTAATAACCTCGAAAAGGTTGAAAAAGGAACTAATCAAAGTGATAAGTTTTACAGGAATGATGGCAATGGGCACTTTACCGATATGTCAAAACAAGCAGGCATTAATAATCACGGTTACGGTTTAGCAGTATGTGCTGCTGACCTGAATGATGATGGCTGGCAGGATATATATGGCTGCAACGATTTTGCAATGTATGATTACGTTTATATGAATAATAAGAACGGGACCTTTGCTGATGAATCAAGAAATATATTGAATAAAACTTCCATGTTTTCAATGGGAGTTGATATTGCTGATTTTAATAACGATGGATTTCAGGATATTGTAACCGCGGATATGCGCTTTAATTACTCCTATGTCCGGCGTTCTTTTGCTCTGGGACTTCGCCGCAATGAGTTTAATAATATGACCACTTCGGGTTATGGATACCAGTATGTAAAGAACACGCTACAATTGAATAATGGCGATGGCACCTTTTCTGAAATAGCTAACCTTGCGGGAACTGATGCTACTGACTGGTCATGGGGGCCTTTATTTGCCGATTTCGATAATGATGGATGGAAAGATGTTTTTATACCGAATGGATATTACCGCTGGCTCAATGTAGATGAACGTGAATTATACCAGGCTATGAAGGATGCTACGAGACGCAAAGACAGCGTTGCCTACAATAAGCTTTATAAGATGGTGAATAAGAAAAAACTGGAGGATCCGGATTTCATCTTCAAAAATAACCATGATCTCACCTTTACCGATGAGTCACAAACGTGGGGGATAAACCTTCCTAACATAAACCACGGAGCCGCATTTGCGGATCTGGACAAGGACGGAGACCTTGATCTTATTGTAAGTAATACTGACCGTACTCCTTTTATCTATCGGAATAATGAAGAAAAGCTTGTGGGAAATAACTGGATAGAGTTTGACTTTAAAGGAGAATCAAAAAACCTGAATGCCATTGGTGCTAAGGTGCATATCTGGAGTAACAGCGGAATGCAATTCGGTGAGCACCATGTAGTTCGCGGCTACCAGTCTTCATCCGAAAACTTTATGCATTTCGGATTAGCGAAAGACGATAGTGTAAAAAGAGTAGTGGTGGAATGGCCTGATGGAAAAACTGAAGAGCTATTTAATTTGAAGGTTAATCAATTGATCGCCTTAAATTATAAAAACGCTACCAACAGGAAAATTGATCTTCATCCAAAATACAACCGAATGTTTACCGAGTCTACCGACAAGCTAGGCATTGATTACGTTCACCAGGAAAATGATTATGAGGACTTTACCAAAGAACTATTATTGCCGCATAAGTTAAGCCGCTATGGCCCGGGACTTGCCGTGGCTGACGTAAATAATGACGGACTTGAAGATTTTTACGTTGGTGGAGCGCAGCAGCATCCCGGAGCATTATACCTCCAGGCCGCAAACAAAAAATTTGAGAAAGCCTCTCAGCAGCCCTGGGATCAGGATAAAATGAGCGAATCACTTGGTGTGCTTTTCTTTGATGCAGACGGCGATGGCGATATGGATTTATATATGGCTTCCGGGGGAAATGAATATAAAGCAGATGATGTAAACCTGGAGGATCTTCTTTACTTAAATGATGGTAAAGGAAATTTTACCAGGTCGGCTAAGGCATTGCCTGAAGAGCATATCAGCAACTCTTGCGCAGTAGCCGGCGATTTTGATAATGACGGTGATCTGGATCTTTTCCTTGGAGGAAGAGTAGTTCCCGGAAATTATCCATATCCCGCAAAGAGTACTATACTGCGAAATGATAAAGGCACCTTTAAAGATGTTACCAGTGAAATAGCCCCTATGCTCGACAAAATCGGGCTGGTTTGCGGAGCCATCTGGAGTGACTATAACAGTGATGGCAAATTAGATATAATTATAGCAGGTGAATGGACACCCATCACCGTATTGAAAAATACAGGTGGGAAATTTGAGAATGCTACCAAAGAAGCAGGTCTTGAAAATTATACTGGCTGGTGGAACAGTATTGTGGCAGGTGATTTTGATAACGATGGTGACATAGATTATGTAGCAGGAAATGAAGGCCTGAATTCACGTTACTATAAACCGACAGCCACTGAACCGGTAGAATGCTATGCCGCAGACTTTGATAAGAATGGAACAAACGATTTGCTGATGTCTGTCTACAATCACGGGAAAGCGTATCCTGTTAAAACAAGGATGACAATGGCCGAGCAGGTTCCCATGTTGGGTAAAAAGTTCGAACTGTATAAACAGTTTGCCCTTGCAACCACGCCTGAAGTTTTTGGTCAGGAGGCACTGGATAAATCTTATCATCTTATCGCTAATACATTTGCTTCTTCTTACATAGAAAACCAGGGAAATGGCACATTTGCCGTGAGGCCTCTTCCGGTTGAAGCCCAATTTTCATGTCTTTACGGTATGGTTCCATATGATGTAAATAACGATGGCAACCTGGATATTATAGCTCATGGAAATTTTTACAACACTGAATCGGAAACAGAACGTGACGATGCCTGCATTGGCCTGGTAATGCTGGGCGATGGAAAAGGAAGCTTTTCTTCTCAATCGGTTCAGCAAACAGGGTTTTTATCGAAAAAAGACGCAAAGGCACTCGCCATGATTTATGTAGGTAAAGATGACATGCCGGTGTTGATGGGTACGAATAATAACAGCAAGATGTTCGCCTACGAAATCACTAACAATGCTAAGAATGAAATCAGGCTTACCGAACAGGATAAGTATGCAGATATTTTCTATAAAGACAGTCGTAAAAGTCGTTTTGAGCCCAATATCGGTTCCGGCTTTCTTTCAGAAAACTCGAAGATGCTCTCCTTTATGGCCCCATTAGTCGACAAGGTAGTAGCAACCAATTATAAAGGTGAACAGCGCGTAGTGTATCAAAGTGGTGTTCTTGCCTCAAAATAATCCAATTCCTCAGCAGTGTCAGTTTTTGACACTGCCTTATAAAAAATAAAAAACATGAAACATTGGATGGGAATCAGTTGGGGAATGCTTGCTTTTGGTTGTACAACCTTGCTTGCAGTTACCTTATCATCCTGCAATAGTGGTTATAAGAATGCTGATCTTACTGCTATAGATTTTCCGGGTTACGACAGTACCAAGTTTGATCCTATCGATAAATCCACCGGCAAATTATTTGATATTTTAAGTAATCAGGCTACCGGTCTGAATTTTATTAATAAGGTGCAGTATCACATAGGCGATGACAACAATCAATATAATTACTATTACAACGGCGCCGGAGTGGCAGTTCTGAACGTAAATGGCGATTCTCTGCCCGACCTGTATTTTACGGCTAACCTGGTTCCTGACCGGCTTTATATTAATGAAGGCAATATGCATTTCAAGGATGTTTCTGCTCCGGCAGGCATTTTACAGCGGAATAAGGGATGGTCAACAGGTGTATCAATCGTTGATATAAATAATGACGGATTGGATGATATTTATGTATGCCGTTCCCGGTGGAAAGATTCTCTTGCAAACCTCCTTTATGTTAACAATGGAGATAATACTTTTTCTGAAAAAGCAGCACAATACGGCATCGATTCAAAGGAAAGCTTTCATATAATGGCAAACTTCTTCGACTACGATAAGGATGGCGATATGGATCTGTTTTTAGCCTGCCACCCTACCGACTGGGTCGATAAAATGCGCTTTAATAACTTTGAAAAAGTAGGTACCGGCCAAAATCAAAGTGATAAGCTTTACAGGAATGACGGTGGTCATTTTATTGATGTTTCCAAAGAAGCAGGCATCAATACGCAAGGCTATAGCTTAAGCTGCACATCAGGAGATTTAAATGGAGATGGATATCCTGATATCTACGTTCCCAATGATTTTGCCATGTATGATCTGTACTTCGTGAACCAGAAAAATGGCACATTTAAGGAGTCAACCAAAGATTACATAAAAAAAACCTCCCTGTTTGGGATGGGTAGTGATATAGGTGATATCAATAATGACGGATACCTGGATATAATGGTAGCCGATATGAAGTTTGATCACTCTTATGTACGCAGGTCTTTTATGCTGTCACAGCGTCGTGCTGAATTTAATAACATGGTGGCGGGAGGATATTACTATCAGTATGTAAAGAATTCTTTACAGCTTAACAATGGCAATGGCTATTTCTCTGAGATTGCTGAGCTCGCCGGTGTAGATGCTACCGAGTGGAGCTGGTCTCCGCTTTTAGTTGACCTGGATAATGACGGATACCAGGACATCTTTATGTCAAATGGGTATTATAAAACCTTCAATATAGACGAGCGTGAACTGTATCAGGCAATGAAAGATGCAACACGTAGAAAAGATACTGCCACCTATAATAAGATGCAACGCATTATTAACCATAAAAAGCTACGCGACCCCAATTGTGTTTTCAAAAATAACGGCGACCTTACTTTTACCCGTGAAACAAATAACTGGGGATTTTTTGAACCGACTATTTCGCATGGTGCAGCCTTTGCAGATTTTGATAAGGATGGTGATATTGACATTGTAGTTAGCAATACTGATCAAACATCCTTAGTCTACCGGAATAATGAGTCACAGATGCTCAAAAACCATTTTATTCAGTTTAAGTTTTCAGGATCGGAAAAAAATACAAAAGGGATAGGCACTGAGGTTAAAATTTACACCAAAAATGGGATGCAGTTTCAATCCTATCATGTGGTTCGCGGTTACCAGTCATGTTCTGAGAATTTCATGCACTTTGGTTTAGGCGATGCCACATCAGTTGATAAGGTATATATAAAATGGCCTGATGGCAGGCAGCAGGAATTAGATAATCTGGAGGCGGATCATGTGTACACTGTAAGTTATAAAGATGCTTTGGAAAAAAACCTTGAGCCCCAGGATCAATCGGCTCCTATGTTTAGCGACGTGACGAACAAGCTAAAGATCGATTTTGTGCACCAGGAAGATGAGTATAATGATTTTCAGAAAGAGCTGCTGCTTCCCCAAAAGAACAGCCATTACGGTCCGGGGCTTGCTGCAGGCGATGTGAATGATGATGGGCTGGATGATTTTTTTGTGTGCGGTGCTATGCGACAGACCGGAGTGCTTTATCTCCAGACTGCCAATGGAGAATTTCAGGCCTCTGGCGGACAGCCATGGGAAAATGATAAAGCCGCAGATGGTCTGGGAACCCTTCTATTTGATGCAGATGGCGATGAGGATCTTGACTTATTTGTTGTTTCGGGAGGGAATGAAATGGCTGCGAATGACAAAGCTTATGCTGATCACTTTTATATAAACGATGGCAAAGGGAGGTTCAGTGAAGCTTCCAATGATGCATTGCCGGCTTTAAATGAGAGCGGCTCCTGTATTGTGGCCGGAGATTACGATGACGATGGCGATCTGGATCTTTTTATAGGAGGCCGGTTGGTTCCCCAGCAATATCCTTCCCCTGCCAAAAGCACGATCCTTCAAAATAACCATGGTAAGTTCACAGATGTTACCGCTCAAATTGCACCTGAATTAAATAAAGAAGGGCTAGTGTGCTCTGCCATATGGACAGATTTCAATAATGACAATAAGCTTGACCTCATCCTTACAGGTGAATGGATGCCGGTGACTTTTTTAGAAAATGAAAATGGAAAATTTGTAAATATTACGAAACAAATAGGATTTGAAAATACCACCGGATTGTGGAATAGTATCGTGTCCGGCGATTTTGATAATGATGGAGATATGGACTACATAGCGGCGAATGAAGGATGGAATACGAGGTATTATCGTCCATCGCCTGAGTATCCTATTGATCTGTATGCGAATGATTTTGATAAGAATGGGACTCAGGATGTGGTAATTTCCTTTTACAATTTCGGGAAAAGCTATCCCGTAAAAAACCTTCAATACAGTGCTGAGCAAATGCCTATGCTGGCAAAAGAATTTAAAACTTATTCAGGCTTTGCCTTGTCCACCACAGAAGAGATTTATGGCCCTAAAGGCCTCGATAAAGCGTATCATATGAGTGCCAAAACACTGGCAAGCTCCTTCATTGAAAATAAAGGAAATGGAAAGTTTGAACTTCGTGCATTACCTATACGGGCTCAGGCTTCTTCCATCTACGGCATGATGGCCTACGATGTAAACAGGGATGGTTATCTTGATCTGGTCTACCAGGGAAATTTTTTCTCTAAAGAAACAGAAACCGAACGCAACGATGCCTTTATTGGCGAAGTACTTCTTGGGGACGGAGCCGGAAATTTCAATTATTTACCCAGCGTTAAAAGTGGGTTCTTTAATAATCAGGATGCCAAAGCCCTTTCAATGATATATATCGGAAAGAATAAAGCACCGGTTATGTTATGTACAAATAACAACGATAAAATGCTTGCATTCTCTCTTGACGATCACGGAACTGAAAAAATTCCTTATACTGATAAAGACAAGTATATAGAGGTGATACTGAACGATGGACACACGCAACGGCATGAAACCAATTTCGGGGGAGGTTATCTCTCTCAAAATGCCAATGTAATTTCTTTTATTCCTGGCCTTACCAGTAAGGTTGTGATAACTGATTACAAGAACCAGGAAAGAACAGTGTTTTCATCAGGAACACTGGCAGCAAAGTAAAAACGGATTGAAATTGTTCTAAGCCGTTTTCATCTTTTTCCAGTCTATACAACACTTTCTGACTGCACATTCGATTCCATCATAAGACATCGGAATTATTTTATTTTAATGATATGATATTCTTTTTAAATTTCTTTTGTCTTGACCCAAAAGAAACAAAAAGTCAAGGCTGTAGAAAAACCGAAGCGCTACCCAAGCTCACTCACGGAAATTAAAGCTCAGATTACAGGCCAGGATTATTTTTAAAATTATATGCTGCACTGTCACACATTTTTCCTTTTGCTTTTTGCTCATTTCTTTACTCATGCTTCTGTTTTTCAAAGGCCGTTTGTGCACAGAGTAAAAAACTTCGCTAACATCAAAGCCATGCAACTATAAGTGCCCTCCCTGTCAAATTCATCATCTCACCACCGCCACTTTCCCCTCCGCCACCCGCTCCCTTCGCTGCATTACCTTCCATTCATACACCCCATTCGGAAAAGCACTAACATCGAGCATTCGACTTTTAAAGTAGTGATACAAGCTGATAGTCGCAGAACTATTCCCAAATTCATCATATAGCTCAAATACAGCATCATCATTTGATTGATAAATGATGTTGAGCATGAGGAAACCGGATTTGGTGAAACTCTAAATGAACCGTGGTTTTGCGGTTTAGGTGTATGCACTACATCAGCAATATCCATAAACACCGTTACGGTATCTTCTCTCACATTACAACTGCTGTAAGTAGAGGTGTCTGTAATGGTAAGATAATACGTGGTAGTGGTATCCGGTGATGCAATAGGCTGTGCAACGGTGGTATCGCTTAAGGTTGGATCTGAATGCCATTGATACTTTACCCCTGCTACGGGTGGAATACCGAGCACAACGCTTTGGCCTTGGGTGATAGTGTCGTTAGGGCCTGCATCGGCAATATAGTTGCCTAGAGGGCCGAGATCATAATTAGGAAAGTAGGGTATAGATACACTGTTAAAAAAAGGTAAAATAAGCCCATGAGGGACTACATTACAAGCTAATCCATCACTATCAGGTCTATCTATGTATGTTAATACGTATGTTCCCTGCTCAGTAGAAATGTAAATCCTATTGTCAGGAGCTTCCTGCATTAAAAAGAACCCACGTCTGTCTATCCAAATATGTGCTATCCCAAATAGCTACCGTATCCGGCTGTTGGAGAAAATTTTTTTCTCTGGTATCGAATTGCGTAATATAATCAAGAGATGAGTTATAAAAATAGCGATTATTTGGCGAAAAGGAACACCCTAGAAAGTCAAAAATCTTCGGCTTCTTAAGCTGTAGTGTTTGCCAATCCGTCAGTAATCCAGTGCAACGATCGAAATGATAATAGTCCATAATATATTCGTCCCACACTGAAAAACAAATTGGTTACCATCCGGTGAAAAACAGGTTTGTCCAAAGCCAAAGTCCTGAAAGAAAGTCGAACCGATTTCTTGCTCATAAGGCCCCTCAATAGTTGTGGGGGTCAGCAACCAACGGTAAAATTTATTAGAGTTCCACTTATGAGCGAGTATCCACCAATCTCTTCCATTAGCTGCCTTACATGCAGAAAGTTTGCCTTGCAATAAAGTATCCTCAATAATATATTCATTTTTAACTGTAACTGCTCCTAATCCATGATCTTTCCGCATGTCCACTACACTATGACTTAAATGCATTGGATAGAATAATTGTTGTTTTTGATAGATAAGCGGTTCCGTAGTGATATAGAATAGATCGTATAAAAAAAAGCTATCAGGATGAGGGATAATAATCATTCCCTGAACAAATCCTAAACCATTATCACCATAATAATAATCCGTTGAATAGCCTCTGTTAAATCCTTTACCATTAGAAAGACTATCATTATTTCGATTGGCTATCCATTGACCATTTGAATAAAAAAGTAAATTTCCCGAAGTATCGCAGATGCTTGCATTAGTAGCAAACATAGACATAGAGCGGTAGACGCTAAAGGTATCAGCAAAGCCGGAGTCAAAACGAACAGCTGACATATAAATGTAATTAGGTGTATTATATGATAGGCCTAACTCCCAAACATTACCCAAGCTTTGACCATTACAAAATGATGGAATGACCATTATCAAAATGATAAACACTTTTTTCATATGCAGGAATAATCATTTCATTATAACTAATTTTCTGCTGCTACAATTTTGGTTACCTTCATAAAGACTGCAGTAGTAGACCCCTGCATGCCTCCGGCGTGTCTCCTCCCGAGCTCTCTGCCGAAGACAGGCACACGGCGGCACAAACACAAGGATTAAAACCTTTGGCTGAAAACTACTTTTGTAAATTACACATTTGCACTGGCTGATTCAACATTGGCCTCCATCATCTGTTCCATAATTTGCATGGCCTGATGTATGGTTTTAACATCCTGAATGGAAATCATTATATTTTTTTCCATTTGCCTCATTGAGCATCTTTTGGCATGGCGGAGAATAAATCCCATTAACTGTGCAAAAATATTTGAATCGTAATATGTAGATTCAGGATTTTCTACAGTGTAACACTTCAGTATTCCTCTTCGCTGCTGAAGTTTCTCAAATCCTAATTGCCTGGCAATTTTACGCAGGCGAACACCATCAAATAATTCATTTACTTCCTTGGGTAAAGGGCCGAAACGATCGCGCAATTTTTGGGCAAATACTTTGATGCCTTCATCATCATCTATGTTGTCCAGCTCTGTATAAAGTGCCAGTCGTTCATTAATATTTGATACATAAAGATCAGGGATAAGCATTTCCGCATCCGTATCAATAGTACATTCCCGCACAAATTTTGTATCTGCTTTGATCTCATCGGCAAACAGCTCTTTAAAGTCGGATTCTTTTAGCTCTCTGACCGCTTCGTCCAGGATTTTGTGATAGGTATCGTAACCAATGTCTGCAATAAAGCCACTTTGTTCGGCACCTAGCAGATTCCCGGCCCCGCGGATATCCATATCTCGCATAGAAATTTGAAATCCGCTGCCCAGGTCCGAAAACTCTTCAATGGTTTTAATTCGTTTTCTTGCGTCTGAGGTTAAGGTAGAAAGGGGAGGCGTTACGAGGTAACAGAATGCTTTTTTGTTAGAACGGCCAACACGACCTCTCAGCTGATGCAAATCGCTGAGTCCGAAATTCTGGGCATCATTAATAATGATCGTATTAGCATTAGGAATATCCAGTCCGGATTCTACAATATTAGTACACACCAGCACATCATATCGGCGCTCAATAAAACCCATCATCTTATCCTCCAGAATGTGCCCTTCGAGTTGCCCGTGAGCAACGGTAATATCTGCGCCTGCACAAATTTTATGGAGCATAGCAGCTACTTCACCGATATCTTTAACCCGGTTATGAATAAAAAATACTTGCCCTCCTCTTCCTATTTCATACTCCACAGCTTCTTTAATTTTTTCCGGGTCAAAGACCATAAGCTCCGTTTCAATGGGCTGCCGGTTTGGTGGCGGGGTATTTATTATCGATAGGTCCCGGGCGCCAAGCATAGAGAACTGCAGCGTACGCGGAATAGGTGTGGCTGTAAGTGTGAGCGTGTCTACATTCGTTTTAAGATGTCGTAGTTTCTCTTTTGCTGAGACACCAAACTTCTGTTCTTCATCAATAATCAATAAGCCCAGATCTTTAAACTTTATTTTTTGTCCCAGCAAAGAAGAGGTGCCTATAATAATATCGATTTGGCCCTGCTCCAGCTTTGCAATAGTTTCCTTTTGTTGCTTCGAAGATTTAAAACGGTTTATGTAATCAATAGTACAGGGGAATTCTTTTAAGCGGTCTGAAAAGGTCTTATAATGCTGAAGAGCAAGAATGGTGGTTGGCACCAGTAAGGCTACCTGCCTGCTATCCGCCACAGCTTTAAAGGCTGCCCTTACTGCTACTTCTGTTTTTCCGAAACCAACATCACCGCATACCAGGCGGTCCATCGGGAAACTTTTTTCCATATCCCGCTTGGTATCATTTGTTGCCTTTAACTGATCAGGGGTATCCTCATAAATAAAGCTTGCTTCCAGCTCCGTTTGCAGATAGGAATCTGGTGAAAATGCAAAACCCGTGGTTGCTTTCCTTTTAGCATACAGCTCAATCAGCTCCTTCGCAATGTCCTTAACCTTCGATTTTGTTTTCCGCTTCAGTGATTCCCAAACATCTGTACCCAGCTTATTCACCCTTGGAGCCGTTCCCTCTTTCCCTACATATTTGCTGATCTTATGAAGTGACTGAATATTGACATATAATAAATCATTATCGCGGTAAATCAGCCGTACTGCTTCCTGCAATTGTCCGCTTTCATTGCCATCCGCATTTCTCTGGGCAATTTTTTCAAGTCCGCTAAAAACACCCACGCCATAATCGATATGAGTTACAAAATCTCCGGGCCGTAGTTCGCGAAGCATTTTCAGTGTAAGCGACTTGCTTCTTGAATAGCCTTCTTTCAGATGATACCGGTGATACCGCTCGAAAATCTGGTGATCGGTGTAACAGGCGATCTTGTTGTTTTTATCTATAAATCCCTCTCGTATGGCAAATGGAACAGGCTGATAAATGATATTGGCTTTTAAATCCTCAAAGATGGCATCGAGCCTCTGAAACTGATTGGTATTATCAGAAAAAAGCAGAATTTGAAAACGGTCCTCTTTATATTTTTGCCAGTAATTAATTAAAAGATTAAAATTTTTATTTACACTTGGCTGCGGCTCCATATCAAACCTTATCCAGTCATCTTTTGGGAAGAAAAATTGCTTGCCAAATTCAATAGTTGTAAACTTTTCCGCTTTGGAGCTCATCCAATCTCCATCTATGAAAAAGGTTGAGGGGGCATCTTTCAGAAAAAAATCATCACCGGAATGAGTTACTTTTTGTACCTGTTCATATAATTCCTGTGCTTTTTGAAAAGAAGATTCGATCCGGCTTATAGCAAATTGTACATCCTGGAACCAAACGATAGTTTGTGTGGGAATAAAATCAAACAAAGAAATTTTTTCTTCCCCTGAGAACTGTGTCTGGATATTTGGAACAATGGTTACCTGTGCAATTTTTCGCTGCGATAACTGTGACAATGGATCGAAAACTCGTATCGATTCTACTTCATTACCGAATAATTCAACCCGGTATGGCAAGTCATTCCCGAAAGAAAAAATATCAATGATACCACCACGGATAGCAAACTGACCAGGCTCATAAACAAAATCCACCCTTTCAAATCCGTAACTAACCAGCACCTCAATCATGAAATCCTCATCAAATTTTTCATTCATTTTGATAAGAGCCGTTGATTTTCTAAGTGCGTTTGCGCTTACTACCTTTTCCATCAGGGCTTCAGGATAGGTAACTATAATTTCGTTTTTTGATATGGAATTAGCAATACGGTTAAGCACTTCCGTTCTCAATTGCATGTAACTGTTGTTCCACTCATCAAAGTGACCTGGTCTTCGAAATGAATCGCTTAGAAAAAGAACTTCTTTTCCATTGAGTTTTTCAATAAACTGCTGCAGGTCATTTTGAAAATATGCAGCTTCTTCCTTATCATTTAAGATGAACAAAAAACTTGAGGGCAGGGAAATCTCATTTGTAGTCTGTGGATGCGCAGCCGATGGATAATTTAGCAACTGATGAAGCGCAGCAGCGATAACGGTGGATGATGATCCAACCAATCCCTGGATATGTAAATGAATAGGATCTCCCTTGCCCTTTACTGAAGAGCCCAATTTAAAAGCTATATCTCTCAACCGCTCATCTGCTCCGTAAAGGTGCAGCAGTTCTAACTGGTTCACGCCGCAAAATTATGGAAAGTGCAAGATTTTTTTGCAGGGGAAATAAAAAACGTTGCTTTTATATTATCGTGAATCATTACAATTAAGGAAGAAAGTACCTTAGCCCATCAGAGTATGCTTTATAAAACACGGGGCATTGTTTTTAAAACCATAAAATTTTCCGAGACGAGTGTTGTCAGCAAAATTTATACGGAAAGATTTGGATTGCAATCCTACATAGTTAACGGAATACGGTCTCCAAAATCTAAATTTAAAGCAAGTCTCTTACAGTCGCTTTCATTACTTGACATGGAAGTATATTATCGGGAAAACAGAAACCTGAACCGGCTAAAAGAATTTCAATTTTCTCACATCTTCGCTGTACTGCCCTTCGATCTGCTGAAGAGTTCCATCGGACTGTTTATGATTGAAGTGCTGCAAAAGTCTATTCATGAAGAAGAAAAAAATACTTCATTGTTTTATTTTATTTATGAAAAAATTAAATCTCTTGATCAGAATACCAGGATACCATCAAATTTTTTAATACAATTCCTGATAGAGCTTTCCATTTATCTTGGCTTTTTCCCCAATGGAAAATTTTCCAAAGAAACACCTTACTTCGATTTAAGTGAAGGTACCTTTGTTACCTCTCACCAAAATAATGTTGCATTATTAGATTCTTCGGTTACCAAAATGCTGTCTGCACAAATTCTAAAAACACCTGTTGTAATTTCTTCCGTGCAACGAAAAATTTTACTTGATACCTTGCTGCAATATTATCAGATACACATTCCAAATTTCTCGCGTCCCAAATCGCTTCAGATTCTTGAAGAAGTATTCAGAAACTAACAGGATTTGTGATGAAGAAGATTATTACACCCACGATCTTACTGCTTTCTATAGTAAGCCTGCTCACTGACGTATCGAGTGAAATGCTGTATCCCGTAATGCCGCTGTTTCTACAATCAATCGGATTTTCAACCATTATCATTGGAGTTTTAGAAGGATTTGCAGAAGCAATAGCCGGAATAAGTAAAATTTATTTTGGCAGGATTTCAGATTCTAAGGAAAGGCGAATGCCATTTGTGCGAATGGGATATTTTTTAAGCTCCATTTCGAAGCCAATGATGGCTGTCTTTTCTTTTCCCCTGTGGATTTTTCTTGCCCGTACCATCGACCGTCTTGGAAAAGGAATTCGTACCGGCGCACGTGATGCAATTCTTTCCGATGAAACCACTCCAGAAAATAAAGGCACCGTCTTCGGCTTCCATCGGGCCCTGGATACGTCGGGTGCTGCCCTCGGACCATTTGTAGCCTTAATCTTTCTACAATATCATCCAGGTAAATATGCCCCCCTTTTCCTTATAGCTTTTATACCGGCAACATTAAGCTTGCTCTTAACATTAGTTATAAGAGAAAGGCATAAAACAATCATTATTGAAAAGGGCAAATCATCTCCCGCTGAAAAATTCTTTTACTGGCGGAATTCTTCGTTATCCTTTCGCAAGCTAATGGTTGCATTACTTTTTTTCGGATTAATAAACAGCTCTGACGTTTTTCTTTTGCTTCGCGCAAAAACAGTTGCAGGAAATGATTCTTCCGTATTAATCATTTATATCTTTTACAACATTGTATTTGCTTTATTCTCTCTGCCGGCAGGAAGACTTTCTGATAAAATAGGAATGAAAAAAATGATTACAGCCGGCTTCATAATTTTTGCCGTGGCGTATGGAGGAATGGCCTTCACCCAAAACATGGTTGCAATAGCCATTATGTTTTTTTTATATGGCATCTATGCTGCTGCAACAGAAGGCATATCAAAAGCCTTGATCAGCAATATTGTTCCAAAAAGTGAAACAGCAAGTGCAATTGGGTTTTACACAGGTTGGAATTCGATTGCTGCGCTTATTGCAAGCTCTGTGGCAGGAATAATATGGTATAAGGTATCTCCTGAAGCAACTTTTGCATTAAGTGCCGCTGGTGCAATGCTCACAGCAATACTCCTCGGCAGCATGTCGCTTAAGGAAAGAAGTGCTGTCAGATAATTTTTATTTTCTAATTATTCTTAACAGCATTCAGCATGCTATCCATATAATTCTACGTGGATATCTTTTTTATTATAACCCATTGCAGCAATTCTGACTTTCGCCTCATCAACCATATTGCGCCAGCCGCACAGATAGTAATTAGCCGGCCTTTTATCTGAAAAGAGTTTTTCGTACACCGCATGAACATACCCTTTATGTCCACTATAATCCGGTGAGTATTCTCTGGACAGTGCAGGTATAAATTTAAATTGCGGAAGCTGATGGTGAATTGCCTCAATTTCCTGCCGGTACAGGATATCTTTTAAGTACCGTGTACCGAAAATCAAGTTGATATTCCGGGTTGCCCGCGGGTGATTGATTTCATCATAAAGCATAGAACGAAAAGGAGCAATGCCAGTTCCTGTCGCAATAAAACAAAGGTCGGTATCAATAACATCAGGTAATATAAAGTTGCCTGCAGGTCCTTTGAATGGAATAGTTGATCCAATTCTGACTTTGCTCCATAAATAGTTTGTCGCCGATCCCTGAGGAACATAGACAATAACTAACTCAAATTCATTACTGCCATTTGGAGGCGATGCCATAGAATAACTTCGCCAGCGCCGGTTTTTCTTTTCATGGATGGGAAGATCAAAGGTTATAAATTGTCCTGCCTTAAAATTAAATACTTCAAGTTCCGGGACTTTGAAGAAAAATCTTTTTGTGTTTTCTGTCTCATCTATAATATTTGTTACTTCTGCTGAAAACCATTTTCCCAAAGCCATTTTATCCTCGTTTTAACAGGAATACAACGACAGGGGAAATAAGAATGTTCAACTCCAGGGATGGTTGCGATGCAGAATCTATAAGCCTGTCAATATTTTTTTTCTTCATAGTAAGGTATCTCATCGCGGGAAATTTCATCTCTTTGCTGCCAGTACGCAAATGTTACCACATGGCCGCCAGGAGTATGAAGCAATCTTCCGAAAATAGCATTGATTGCATTGAAGGTAACATCCGTAACACCGATTGTAAAGGTTGGCGCCGTTGATACTTCTTCCTTTATTTCACTCTCTTCGGCGGGCATGGCAACTGCTGCTGGTTTTGCAGCAACTTTAGGAGGAGTTGCTACAACTATTATTGTGTAACGGTTATATTGAAGTAATGCTGTTAAAAAATCAATCCGCTCCTGTGAAACATTTCTTTCCACGATAGCGCATTTAATTCCTTCTAAATCTTCGAACTCATGATTTTTATTAATGGCCATTTGAATTCGAATGGAAATAAATTTAAAAATAATCTTATAGAAGCTATATCCGTTTATTGAAACAACGAATAAATATACTGGTAAGCATCACTCATTATTCCTGTAAGTACTATTCCTGTAATACAAATTGCCAACGAGATCTTTGGAAACCATCCGGCTTTTATCCTTTCAATGGGTTTCTCATTCGTATCCATAAACATCGTTCTTACGATGCGAAGGTAGTAATACAAAGAAATTACCATGTTTAATGCGGCAATTGTAATGAGCACATAATTTCCTTTCGCTGCGCCTGCAAGAAGTAAAAAAAATTTCCCGAAAAAACCAGCTGTCGGCGGAATACCTGCAAGTGAAAATAATGAAATGGCAAGAACCCAGCTTAAAAGCGGATTGTTGTTATAAAATCCTTTGTAATCCTCAAGGGTTTCCCTGCCTGTTAATTCGCTTACAACAGACACAACCCCGAAAGCCCCCAGGTTAGAAAAAATATAGACCAGCACGAAAAAAACAACGGATGTATTTCCGGCAATTGACTGCCCTGAAATACCAATCAGGATAAAGCCAATTTGTGCAATAGACGAGAATGCCAGGAACCGCTTCATATTATGTTGCCGAAGGGCAAATAGGTTTCCGATAACCATAGTAAGAATCGAAAGCAAAAAAAGAATGTTATAGGAGACTTCCTGAAGATTATGAAAAACGGTGAGCAGGACAGAAATCAATACAAAAAGAATTGCTCCTTTTGATATTACTGAAAGATAACTTGTAACTGATACCGGAGAGCCTTCGTATACATCGGCTGTCCATAAGTGAAAGGGAACCACAGAAATTTTAAAGCCGAATCCCGCAAATAATAAAATGAATGAAAAGAGCTGCAACGGATTTCCATTAATCTGAGATGATAATTCCGTAAAGTTTAAAGTACCTGAAATTCCATATAACATAGAAATGCCAAACAGCAATAAGCCCGATGAAAATGCGGATGACATTATAAATTTCATGGCCGCTTCCGATGACCTTCGCTTTTCGAGATCAAAGTTTGAAAGGGCTGCAAGCGGGATGGTTGATAATTCAAGACCTAAGTAAAACATCAGCAGGTTATTGCTTGAAATCATAAAAAACATTCCAAGCAAAGTTGATAGCATCAGGAGGTAAAATTCAATGGCATGCTGGTGGGCTTTCAGCCAGTGATAAGCCTGTAGGGAGATAAGGAAAACCCCCAGGTTTAAAATATTTTTTTCAAAGGTGATCAGTGAATTGGTTCGAAACATATCGCCGAACAAAGTGCCTTCGGTAATTCCAAAGAAACCGGCTAAGAGATTAATCAGTAATAAAATGTTGATGACACTGATAACCGTATCACTCTTCATTTTATCACCCCATATTTTTATAAAAAGGAGAATGAAAAGAATGACTGTTACGAGCAATTCCGATTTCATCAATATCAGGAACTGGATCATATCCTTTGTTTCTTTACTAATCCAACTTTAAGTTCTAACACTATTAATAGGTTATGGGATAGCCTTGAAAGTATAAAATCATTTCACTACTAACTGAACAATATTTTTCATAATCTCTTCGGTTCCCGGAGTTATTAAACCATACAGCCAAAATGGAGCAACGCCAATTGCCACAATACCACAGATCAATATTCCTGCAGCCATCTTTTCATTCCATGTTGCATCCTTAAAGGTTAAAAATGATGCTGAGGGTATTTCACCCATTACTACCGAACCTACGGCGCGCAATATATATACTGCAGTTACTACTATGGAGGCACAGGCAAGAATTGTTGCCACGCGGTACCACGTATCGGGGCGCTGCCAGGAGCCTATAAAAACGGTTACCTCTGCAATAAATCCGCTTAATCCCGGAAGGCCTAATGAACACAACCCTGCAATTACAAAAACCGTAGAAATAAAGGGCATCATTTTCAGGATGCCGCCGAGCCTGGCAACTTCGCGGGTATGTGTTCTGTCGTAAATCATTCCTATACAAGCGAAGAAGAGCGCTGTCATTAATCCATGGGAAACCATTTGCATTACGGCGCCGGTGATGGAGGTCTGGGTCAGCATCCCGATTCCCAACAAAACAAAACCGCAGTGGCTCACCGATGAATATGCATTAATGTATTTCAGGTCTTTTTGCATCATGGTGGTAAAGGCTCCGTAAATGATTGCAATAGTTGCAAGCAGCACAATAATCCAGGAGTAGTCTATAGCAGCCTGGGGCATCAGGTAGGTAGCGACCCGCAGGCATCCGTAGCCACCGAGCTTCATTGAGATACCTGCTAAAAACATAGAAGCTGCAGTTGGTGCGGAAGAATGTCCGTCAGGCACCCAGGTGTGAAAGGGAAACAATGCAGCAAAAATTCCAAATCCGGCAAAAGCAAATGGGGAAAAAATATCCTGGACATTTACCGGGATGTTCATTTTAGAAATTTGCAGTATATCAAAGGTATGTATGCCATTATCTGCAGAGGTATTAAAATATAGGCCAAGCAAACCGACAAGTACCAGTGCCGATCCGGCCATCAGCATTAGAGCCAGCTTCATGGCACTGTATTCTTTTTTTCCACTACCCCAGATTCCAATCAGAAGAAACTTTGGAATAACGGAAATTTCAAGGAAGAAGAACAGCATGAACAGATCGAGAGAAATAAAAAAACCGTAGGCACTTATTGAAAGCAGGATGAGCAGAAGAAAAAATTCTTTGGGTTTGTCTTGCTGTTTCCAGGAAATTAAAATGCCTGCCAGCACGACAAAAGCGGTGAGCAGGATCATGGCAACCGAAATTCCATCGGCACCCATATGAAAATGGATATTAAGTGCCGAATACCAAACATAATCCGACTGAAAAAGCATAGGGCTTGTATTTCCTGCTGCCCTTTCATTCCAGAATTGAAATAACAACTTAAAGGATACAAGAAGTTGTAGTAGAGCTCCCGTAAATGCGATCCACCGGATCTGATATAATCCACGGCAGGGAATAATTCCTAAAACACTTAAGAATGGAAATAGCAGTAGGAGTGAAAGATTCATTTATTCTCTAACAGTGAATACTTCAATTGCAACAGTCAGCGAAGATTAAAAATAGATGCGGGATGTCAAACTTAAAAACAGTAAAACTGCGTACATCAAAACTTCAAGCAGGATTTACAATCATTGAATAGGTTCTTATTATTTTGCATACTAAATATTGTCATGAATATTTATTAATTAAGCATTGCGCCAAATTACTATGGGTTAATCTTTATCACTATTTCCACCAATAGACAAAAATCACAATCATTACTGCAATTCCACCAAAGAAATAGAGGGCATATTCCTGCACATTGCCTGATTGCAATTTCCTGATGGCTAAAGAAAACTTTCCGGTGCCTGTTGCTATACTATTCATGGTTCTATCAACAACATTGCGATCCGTCCAGGCTGAAGACTTCCCAATTAAGTTGAAGAGAATTTTTTTTGTAATAAAAAGATAAGCTTCATCAATATAAAATTTATGGTAAATAGCCTGATAAATGTTTCCTAATGAATTTGCAATTTTTTGAGGACGACCATTTTCTTTTCTATACAATAAGTAAGCAATAAAAATACCCGTTACTGATAGCAAAACCGGCGCAACAGAAAAGCTGAATGGAACCACACTGTGAAACAATTGTCCATCCGAAGAAACAAAACCCGAAAAAGGAACGAAGCCCGCCAGCAACGTGCATACCGAAAGAATCACAAGCGGAAGCTTCATGCTGAAAGTTCCCTCGCTTGAATGCCTGTTTTCAGATGAATTATTTGAAAGTGATTCGGAGATTAATTCCGAATGAGTATTAGCTTCCTTATTCCAGAAAATTGAAAAGTACAACCGAAACATATAGAAAGCAGTAATACCTGAGGTAATCAACCCGATAGTGTATATTAATCTATTGGATTGATACGCAGCATATAAAATTTCTTCTTTGCTAAAGAAACCTGCAAACGGAGGAATACCTGAAATCGCAAGACATGCTATTAGAAAGGCGGCGTGAGTAACCGGCATTGATTTTCTTAACCCACCCATGTCTTTCACCTGGTTGCTATGCACAGCATGAATAACTATACCGGCGCATAGAAAGAGAGATGATTTGAAAAATGCATGTGTGAAAAGATGAAACATAGAAGCCGTATAACCGGCACCATGTCCACCACTGTAGCCGGAAACACCGAGCGCAAACATCATAAACCCGATCTGAGACATGGTAGAAAAAGCAAGCACTCTTTTAATATCCGTTTGTGTACAGGCAATGATAGCAGCTAAAAAGGCTGAAAAGATCCCTGTAAACGCAACTACTTCGAGCGCCGCCGGATCAGAAATAACAAAGACAGGAAACATCCTTGCCACCAGGAAAACACCAGCAACCACCATAGTCGCAGCATGAATTAATGCAGAAACCGGAGTAGGACCTTCCATCGCATCGGGCAACCAGATATGGAGTGGAAACATGGCGGACTTTCCTGCGCCACCAATGAATATCAAAACTAATCCCCACGATAAAGCCGAAAAACCCAGAAACGAAACCGTGATTATATTCGATAATTGTGGAGAAGGTGTTGTGAGCCGTTGAATTATGGTTTGAAAATCCAGGCTTCCGGAATAAAATGAAAGTATTAGAATACCAATCAGAAATCCCAAATCTGCAAAGCGAGTGACGATAAATGCTTTTTTGGATGCTGCAACAGCAGCAGGCCGGTCGTAATAAAACCCAATGAGCAAATAAGAAGAAATACCCACGAGCTCCCAAAAAATATAAATCTGAAAAATATTTGATGAGATAACCAATCCGAGCATTGAAAAAGTAAAGAGCGACAGGAAAGCATAATAAGTTGAAAAGCGTTCTTCCTTTTTCATGTAACCCAAACTGTAAATATGTACCATCAGGGAAATAAAGGTGATCACTACCATCATCATTACAGAGATGGGGTCGAGGAGAATTCCCATATCAATGGAAAGATCATTTGGACTTCCTGGTTTTTGCAGCGCAGCACTCGTAAATTGCAGCCAGGTGTACTTTAATGGAACTATAGTTTCATAAGTTTCCTTCACCTTTTCAGCCACAAAAAAATATTGGTAAGCAATATATAGCGATAACAGTGCGGATATCAACAATAGGAAAGTTGCTATAACCCCAGAGCTCTTGCTGAAATACTTTCTTCCGAATAAGCCAAGTAATATAAAACCTGCAAGCGGCAAAAGTGGAATTAAGGTGGCGTAGCTATAATGGCTCATCGACTATAATAGAGTACTAATTAAGTATTTTCTATCGCATTAAAATTTCATTTCTGTTGCGCTTTCCACATCAATGGATTTATGGCTTCGGTACAGGTTAATAATAATTGCAATTGCAACTGCTGCTTCTGACGCTGCGATGGTGATTATAAAAATGGTAAAGAAAATTCCGTCGAGCCTCTCAGGATACATGTATTTATTAAAAGCAATGAAATTAATATTTACACTGTTAAGGATCAGCTCAATTGCCATCAGCATGGTAATCATGTTTCGCCTCGTAAATAATCCGTATGCCCCGATAAAAAATAAGGCAGTGCTTACAAATAATATTTGGTTCAGGCCAATTTCTTTCATGATTTATATTATTGGAAATTGGATTTTTCAGAAACCGTTTCTGTAATGCCTGAATTTAAACCTGGGTTTAAATCAGCAAACTTTGAGCTTGCAGCCTGATTCGGTCTGGCCCGCATTGCAATAACAATACATCCGATCATGGCAGCCAATAAAAGGATGCTTACTACTTCAAAAGGAAGTGCAAAACCACCCTCACCCGTTGATGTCATCTGATTTCCTATTTTCATGACACTCCATTCAAACTTTTTTTCAGATGGTTGAAAGCCATATTGATAAATTAAAATATAAGTCAGGAAAAAACCGAAGCTCACGGACAGTATAGCAACAAAAGTGCGGATGAAAGGAGGTTTTGGCATCTCTCTTCCGGATTGCTCCGTGAGGAAAATGGAAAATATAATCAGCACTACAATACCACCCACATAGACCACTATTTGAATTGCAGCAATAAATTCTACTTCCATCCAAAAAAACAACCCCGCTATACCCATGAGTGAAAATAAAAGCCAGATTGCTGAGCGAAAAATTTTTCTTGCCGTTACAGAAAGTATTGCTGTTCCTAAAAGAAAAGCACTAAGGATATAAAAAACAATTTGATTAGCTGTCACTGATTACAATTAAATCTGAAAATTCCCTTCAATTAAAGACTATTAAAATTACTCAATCCCCGGCCTGAGCTTTGACCCCGGCAGGTTCAAAACTTTTGTCAGCCTGCTTCGGTCATACACACTGTGCTCAAAAGTCTGGGCCATTTTAATTGCATCGGTTGGGCAGGCTTCTATACACAGGTTACACATGGTACATAATTCCAGGTGATACACAAAGGTGTCTATCGCTTTTTTCTTTTTGCCTTCCGGTGTTATATCAGACTTGGTTATAATCTTAATAGTTCCGTTCGGGCAGGCAAGCTCACAAGCCGTACAGCCGGTACAGGCATGCTCATTATTTTCATCATGAGGCATGATCACTTCTCCCCTGAAACGTTCAGGAAATATCAGCGTCGCCCTGTTGTCTGGGTATTGCTGCGTTATAATTTCCTTGTGATGAGTAAAGTAATAACCCGTGCGGCGCATGCCCGTGAGTAATGACTTTACGGCACCATATATTTCTTTAAAGTAATTTACTAAATACATGAATTAAATTAATTTTGAAAAGTCTTCAATTTGAAATCAAACCGGTACAGCTTCAATGTTAAATTATTTTTTTAAAAGGCTTCCTGTTTTTCAAAAAAGGTAACTGCTAAAAAAATTATTCCAGCTCAATTAAAACCTGGTTTTTCTCTACAGCATCACTCTCTTTTATTTTAATCGCTTTTATTTTTCCCTCTCCAGGTGATTTGATCACGTTCTCCATCTTCATGGCCTCGAGGAGAAGGATGGACTCACCTGGCTTAAGTTCCTGACCTGCTTCAACCATAATCCTGAGCACTAATCCCGGCATAGGTGCCCTTATAACATTAATTTTTGGAGAAGCAGAATTTTCCATCCCCAGTTTCTGAAGCAATTCATCAAATCGGTCTTTTACTGCTACGGTATAATGGTTGCCATTGACTTTAATCTCGAAAACTTTTTTTTCATAGTCAGCTTTTATAATCTCTGTAGTGAAAGACTGGTTATCTTTTAAAATATGAAATCGCCTGTTATCGATAGCAATAATATCCCAGGAATTTTCCTTGCCATCTATCAGTATTCTATTATCTGTAAAGGTAATTTCACGTGGAGAATCCTCGCTAACTGAAACCTTATACATAACCCATGCTAAATTTTTTTAAAGATAGATACTCTACTTTTGCCAGTGCTAAAAACAATCATTTAAAAGAGAGATTTCAAAAAATTTTAATAGATGAATCAAAGACTATGTGCAGGTATATTTTTGTTATCGCTAACAATTATTGTTGGTTGTTCCACTCAAAGAAATATTGTTACCACAGGTAAAAATAATGATTACCAGTCTAAAAAATCAGATTCTGAGTATATAGAGATTCCTGAAGATTCCATTATAATAACTTCTCCTGATTACCGGGGTTCTGCAACTATAGTTAATGATCTTGTTCACACTAAGCTTGATGTAAAATTTGATTGGCAGAAAACCTATTTATATGGTAAAGCGTGGATCATCTTAAAACCCCATTTTTATGCTACTGATTCGCTTACCCTGGATGCGAAAGGGTTCGATATTCATAAAATTGAACTGGTAAAAGCCGGTGGTAATATTCCTCTTCAATTTTCGTACGATTCCATGCAGATAAAAATTCAGCTTGCTAAAAAATATATCTCCGGCGAACAGTACACCATTTATATTGATTACACTGCCAGACCAAATGAGTTAAAAGTAAAAGGTTCTGCGGCTATCAATGATGCAAGGGGTCTTTATTTCATAAATGCTGATGACAAAGATCCGGATAAGCCAAGGGAGCTCTGGACGCAGGGGGAATCGGAATCTAATTCCGCATGGTTCCCGACCATTGATAAACCCAATATGAAAATGACCACTGAAGTCACCATGACTGTAGAAAATGGTTTTGTAACACTTTCTAATGGGCTTATGACCTCTTCAAAAGATAATGGGAATGGCACTCATACCGATACCTGGAAACTTGATTTGCCTTATGCTCCTTATCTCGTAATGATTGCTGCAGGGCCATTCGCTATCGTAAAGGACCACTGGAAAAATATGGAAGTAAATTATTATGTAGATAAGCCTTTTGAGCGCTATGCAAGAGAAATTTTTGGCAATACACCGGAGATGATTGAATATTTTTCAAATCTTTTAGGTGTGGTTTATCCCTGGCCAAAGTATTCACAAATCGTAGCTCATGATTTTGTAGCCGGTGCGGAAGAAAACGTTACCGCTACAGTTCATATGGAAGGCTTACAGCAGACACCGAGAGAAAGACTTGATGGTGACTATGAAGATTACATCTGCCATGAACTGTTTCATCAGTGGTTTGGTGATCTGGTAACCTGTGAATCGTGGTCCAACATTACTCTTAACGAATCTTTCGCAGACTATGCTGAATATTTGTGGTTCGAACATAAATTTGGAAGAGAGGAAGCGGATTTGCATCGCTATGAAAGCATGCAGAAATACATGCACCAGGCACTGCAGAATGACGATCCCTTAGTGCGTTATTTTTATGATGACAAAGAGGACGTGTTCGACCGCATCAGCTACGATAAGGGGGGACTCATACTAAACATGCTGCGCAATTATACCGGGGATGAAGCATTTTTTAAATCCCTGCAAGTGTACTTGAACGATAACCGCTTCCAGGCGGCCGAAGTTGCCAATCTTCGATTAGCGTTTGAGAAAGTAACCGGAAAGGATTTAAACTGGTTTTTTAACCAATGGTATTTTTCCGGAGGTCATCCGAAGCTTACTATATCTTATCAATACGATTCAATTTCTCATCAGGAAGAAGTGACGGTAGAACAAACACAAAATTTAAAAGAGGGCAACCCTGTTTTTAAGCTTCCGGTAGCTATAGATGTTTATGAAAATGGAAAAGTAACAAGGCACCAGGCAATGTTTGATCAGCAGAAGCAAACCATTTTTTTGCCGTGCGATCATGAACCGGAACTGGTAAATTTTGATGCTGATAAAATTCTGGTCTGTGAAAAAATCGATAAAAAGAGTGATTCCGCTTTTGCAATGCAGATGATAAAAGGTCCGCTTTTTATGGACCGCCTGGAAGCTTTACAACATTTTAGCAGCGATACATTAAGCCCGTTATATTCAGAGGTGATACAGCACGCGCTGAATGATAAATCCTGGGATATAAGAACAACTGCTGTTGAAAGAGTGAAGATGAAATACATGACATCTTCAACAAAGAATAAGTTACTGGAAATGGCGGCATCGGATCCAAAATCGTTGGTACGCGCTGCTGCTCTGGAGCAGATGATGTTATGGAATGATAATACTACTCTACCCTATTTTGAAAAAGCAATCAGTGATAGTTCTTATGAAGTAATTGGAGTGGCATTGGAAGCACTATCAAAAATGGATTTAGATAAAGCATTGCAATTCGCAAGTACTGTAGAGAATGAAAATGAAGATGCCATTCAGGCGGCGGTAGCCAACTTATATGCGATGGAAGGCGGCAGTGAAAAAAATAATTATTTTATTTCTGCAATAAGCAACCGCACGGGTTTTCAAAAGTATGCAATGCTGGCGCAATACGGCCAGTTTCTTGGCAGGATGACACAGCAGCCTGCAGTTTTGGACAGTGGATTAAATGTATTGTATGCTGTAGCAACTTCTGCAAGTGGTGCATGGTGGAACAGATATGCTGCTGTGACTTCAATAGGTAACATCAAAACGGCCATGCAGGAGCAGGCATCAGCCTGGCAAATTCAGCTCGATAAACTGACTGCAGGTTCTCAAGATTATAGCAATTTAAAATTGAGGCAGGAGCAATTATCCTCCACCATCTCTTTAGTCGATGTAAAATTGGCAGCAATTAAATCTGCAGAAAAGGAAGAACGGTTGCGTAAAATCTGGGGAGTAAATTAAATCCGTAAGCTTTGATTCATTTCTTTGAATGCCGATCATTAAAACGATACGAGGAATTACTCCACAATTCGGTAAAAACTGTTTCCTTGCGGACAATGCTACAGTAACCGGGGATGTAGTTATGGGCAATGATTGCTCGGTATGGTTTAATGCAGTATTACGGGGCGATGTCCATTATATCCGGATTGGAAACCAGGTAAATATTCAGGATGGAGCTATAATTCACTGTACTTACCAAAAGGCTTTCACTGAAATTGGAAATTACGTTTCTATTGGCCACGCTGCTATCGTTCATGGCTGCATCATCGAAGATAATGTGGTTATTGGAATGGGAGCCATTGTAATGGACCATGCGGTGATAGAAAAAAATTCATTGATTGCTGCAGGCTCTGTTGTCCTTGAAAATTCACGTGTTGAATCAGGCAGCATTTATGCAGGTATTCCCGCAAAAAAAGTAAAAGAGCTTTCTCCGGAGCATTTCGAAAATATAAATATGCGAATTGCCCGTAATTATTTAATGTATGCGGAATGGTATAAGTGATGGCTGATATCGCCTGATTAATTCTGCAATTCTTTATGTAAGGAAAAATCTTTTTTAAATTGCTCCCATTTTCCATTCAAATCTTTCCATGCCTTAAGATTTTCTTTTACTGCTGAAATAGTTTGCAACGTTGGAGTCATATCTGCACCTTGAAGAATATTAAATAACGTTGTAAAAGCATCATCTAAACCAGACAGGCTTGATTTACTATTACCTGCTTCAGAATTTTGTATCAAAGCCAGTTTCCTGTCCAGTTCTTTTAATCCTGAAACTTTAATACTGCTTGACTTTGGAATTCGGGCGGTAATTTTTTTTCGGGTATTTATAATTTCGTTTGTTAGGTTCATTACTTCCTGTCGTGCTTCATAGCATTGCATGGAAAGATCAAATTGCTCTTGTAAATCTTTGGGAGACATTTTAACGCGGGGATCCATTTTTACATTTATAGACTGCGAAAGAGTTTTTCCATTTACTGCAAGCTTTAAAGTATAGTTACCCGGAACAACCCAAGGTGAGGTTGGATCTGGTGCAGTATTTTCATAAATGGCCGCCAGGGAATAAGCTGGAGTAACCGTTAACGGAGTATAATGCAGGTTCCATATAAAGCGATGTGCACCTGCTTCACCGGACAAGATTTGCTGCGGGCGAATCCAATATAAAGGAATATTCACTGCAGGGATTTCATAAGGTTTGTCATTGCTTGAAAAGTGACGAACGGCCTTTCCGCTGGAATCAAAAATATCAAGCTGGAGTTCACCATTAACTTTTTCTTTCAGGTAATAATCGATAATTGCGCCATCCGGTGGGTTTTCACCCGCCGGCTCATCAGGTGGTAATGGAGTGTCACCATTTAAATTCCACCGCACACGGTATGCTGCCTGTGGACTGAATAAAATGTTGTTTCCCGCAATTAATGGTGCAGAAAGCTGACGCAACATCGTGATGTCATCCAGGATCCAAAAGCTTCTACCATGAGTGGCAACAATGATATCGCTGTTTTTAATGATGAGATCCCGGATGGAGGTAGCAGGCATGTTAAGCCTCAGCGATTGCCAATGATCTCCGTCATCAAAGGAAACATACACTGCCCTTTCTGATCCTGCAAACAATAACCCTTTTCGGTTGGGATCTTCGCGCACCGTATTAACAGGATCATCGGGTAAGCCATTCACTGTTTCAACCCAGGTTACACCTGCATCCTGTGTGCGGTAGATGTGTGGATGCATGTCGTCCAGGCGAATCCTGTTCACAGCAACATAAGCACTATTGACATCAAAATGGCTTGCTTCTATCAATGAAATCTTACTCCATGAAGTGATGGCTGCAGGCGTGACATTCTTCCAGTTTTTTCCACCGTCTTTTGTTATATGGATTAACCCGTCATCGGTTCCTGCCCAAATGGTATTGCTGTCGAGAGGCGAAGGCGCAACAGTATAAATCACTCCGCGGCGCGGCATGCTTTTCATTTCCTCATTAAGATAGACACCAATATTTTCAGGGATCTCCCAGGTTTCCCTTGAAAGATCAGGGCTGATTACCTGCCATGATTGACCTCCATTTCTTGTTTTAAAAAGTACATTTCCCGCATAAAACAAAGTCTTGGGATCAATAGGAGAAAACAAGACAGGCGCCGTTCTAAGAAACCGGTACTTTCCACTTCGCACAGCTTCCGGAGAAATATCCTGTACCTGCTCCGTCAGCTTATTGTACCTGGTAAGCTTTCCTCCATAAATAATATTCGCATCCAATGGGTCTGCTGCAACATATCCATACTCCTCCGCTCCTACAGGATGCCATTCCCGGAAAGTAATCTGGCCGTAATTACCCCGTGAAACAATACCTACGGAACCACTTTCCTGCTGGCCGCCATAGATATTATATGGAAAGGTATTATCCGCACTCACATGATAAAACTGGGCAGTGGGCTGGTTATACCACGAGGAAAAAGATTGCCCTCCGTTCACGGTAATAATCGCACCTTGATCTCCTGCAATTAAGATGATTTCTGAATGATCGGGGTTGATCCAGATGCGGTGGTAGTCATCACCTCCGGGTGCGCCTCTGAAGGCTGTCCACGTCTTGCCTCCATCTATAGATTTCCACGTGACCACATCGGCAGAGTATACGATATCAGGGTTTCTGGGATCTGCTTTTACTTCCGCAAAATCATCTCCGCGACCCCATAACCTTTCATCGCTGTTGATCATTATCCATGATTCTCCTGCATCATCGCTCCGGTATATGCCACCCGATTTTTTTGCATTCACAGTTGCATACATGCGGGATGGATCAGAAGGTGCAATACAAAAACCTATCCGGCTTAAGCCTTCTTCAGCAGTTGGTAACCCTTTAGTGAGCTGCCTCCATGTATTACCTCCATCAGTAGATTTATAAAGGCCACTTTCGCTTCCCTGCCATTGACCATTTTCCCAGGGAGCCAAACGCGAAGCCCACAGATCAGCATAAATTATTTGTGGATTTTTCGGATCAATGGCGACTTGTATGGCACCTGTGTTTTCATCTTTATAAAGAACCTTTTTCCATGTTTTGCCTCCATCCGTTGTCAGGTAAACACCGCGTTCGGGATTTGCACCGTACGGATGACCAAGCGCAGCCACAAAGATCCGGTTTTCATCGGCAGGATCTATGGCAATCCCTCCAATCTGCTGCACTTCATCCAGGCCAATGTGTATCCAGGTTTTACCAGCATTAGTGGATTTATACATTCCATTTCCCACTGAAAGGTCCGGCCTCTGCAGTCCCTCACCGCTGCCTGCATAGACAACCTTTGGATTGGAAGGTGCAACAGCTACGTCACCAATACTGCCAGTAGACTGGTCATCAAAAATGGGATTCCAGGTTCTTCCATAATCGGTAGTTTTCCAAACACCTCCGTTGTTTACACCGATATAAAAAACATTAGGTTGCTGAGGAACACCCGCTGCTCCCACGGTTCTTCCACCGCGATGTGGCCCGATCATCCTCCATTGCAGGGAATTGAACAGTGTAGAATCAAATGGCTGGGCAGGAAGAGAACATGCTGTAACGCAAAAAAAAGCAAGCAGGAGAATTCTTGTGATGAAAAAATAGTGCATCGGCCAAATTTAGAAATTCCTGACAGCACTACTATTCGCTTCTTAAACTTTTAGTGAAATAGTCAATCCCGCATTTGATTTTAAACCTGCAATGCGGGTTTCTATAGTGATATTTTTTATATTAGGTGTATGTTCGCAACTCATTCCATCCTCAAACTCTTCACCGGGTTCATTACTGCTGCCTTTACTGATTGAAAGCTCACAGTCAATAATGCAATTATCAGCGCTACCAATCCCGCTGCAACAAACACCCATGGGCTTATGTCGATGCGGTACGCAAAATCTGAAAGCCATTTATTCATTGCCCACCACGCCATGGGAAATGCAATAATCACCGCGACCAGTACCAGCTTCGCAAAATCTTTTGACAGCAATGCTACAAGATTGGATGCTGTGGCGCCCAGCACTTTCCGGATTCCAATTTCCTTAGTGCGCCGCTCAGCCGTGTACGCTGATAGGCCGAACAATCCGAGACATGCAATGAACAAGGAAAGGAATGTAAAGAGCCCAAACACAGAACCCATTCTTTGTTCCGAACGATATAATTCCTGGTATTCGCCGTCTAAGAATGTATAAGTAAACGGCGTATCATGAGAGAAATCAGACCATTTGCTCTTCAACGTCCTTAACGTTTTCTCCATATCTCCGGGACGAACTCTTACCAGCGTATAGGAGGTGGAAAGCTCATAGGTCTTTGATGAAGCGTGGAACAACGCAAATGGAATCATCGAATAACGGATGGATTGAACATTGAAATCCTTTACCACCCCAATCACTTTAAATCGCTGATCGTTATGGCCCGGGTACGTCATGAATTTTCCGACCGGCTTTTTCCAGCCAATTTCCTTCGCAGCTTCTTCATTAAGAATTACAGATGCGGAATCTGAAAAATCGTGGGAGAAATTTCTTCCTTCCAATACTTTGATCTGAAGTGCGGGAATGAAATTGTCATCAGCCATAAATGAAGTGAGCGTGAGATCTTTCACCTTAGGTTCGTCATTCGTGGTTGCTTCCGGCACATATCCATCACCAAAGAGATCCTTAGTAGGAATGCTCGTAGAAATGCTTGCACTCACTACCTGAGGAAGCCTGGTGAGCTCCTCGCGGAATGTCTCTTCCTTATTTCCGAGGCGGTTTGTTTTTGAGATCACAATTACATTTTCCTTATTCAACCCCAGGTTTTTGTTTTGAGTATATTGAAGCTGTTTAAACACTACTATCGTGCAAATGATCAGCACAGTCGATATCGTGAACTGAAGGATCACCAGTCCATTCCGGATAAATTGATTTCCGCTATTCGATTGTGATGCCTGTACATTTTTCAGAACAGCTGCTGTTTTAAACCGTGTGAGATAAAAAGCCGGGTAGCTCCCCGCCATTAACCCTGTGATGATGGAGAGTACGATCACGAGAAGCCAAATACCATTCGTAAAAAACAATGAGAGGTCAAGTGATTTCCCTGCAAGCTGATCAAAGGGTTTTAGAAGCACAGTAATCAGCAACAGGGCAATGAGAGTTGATATGAAACTGTATATCATTGCTTCCGTCAAAAACTGTCTGATCAACTGAGCCTTGATAGAGCCCAGAACTTTTCTCATACCTACTTCCTTCGCGCGCTTCGCGGACTGCGCGGTAGAAAGGTTCATGAAATTGACGCAGGCAAGGATGATAATGAACAATGCGATGATGGAAAAAATGTAGACATATTTGATATCGCCAAGTGTTGTGAGCCGCCCTTGAATATCGGTTGAATAGAGGTGCACTTTTGTGATTGGTTGCAGCTGAAAATTCCACTTTCCCCCTTTCTTATAGAGCTCATCGAGCGGCTGACCAATACGCTTGAATGCATTAGCAGCCTGCACCTTCACCATTGCAGGAAATGCTGCTACCAGCCGGGAAATGCTACGCTGGTCATTTGGAAAGTTGTTTTGCATCCGAACATATGTTGCAACCTGCAGCCATACCCAGCTCCAGCTAAATTCTTTTATTACCGGATATGCAGCAATGGGTGTTAAAAAATCAAATTGCAAGGATGATTGTGAAGGAACATCTTTAACAATTCCTGTTACATAAAATGGTTTTCGATCATCATCGAGCAACAGTGTTTGACCCATAGAAGGCTGACTGCCAAAATATTTCTTCGCCATGCTCCCGGTAATCACAATTGAGTTAGGGTTTTTCAAACAGGTTGCTGGATCACCTTCCATTAACGGATAAGGAAAAACTCTCAAGAAAGCAGAATCAACAGCAATGATTCCTTCCTCATCAAAATAGTTTTCTGAATGGCTTCCGTCATAACGGACCACTGTATTGCCCGGGCGATAAATTCGGGTATATGATTCTATTTCGGGGAAAGTAGCAGCCAGCGCGGGCCCTACTGTAGGAGGTGAATTGGAAGTTAAGAATTCATTACCGCCAAAATCTCCATCGAGGTTTACCTGGTAAATACGGGCTGCATCTTTAAGGAAGCGATCATAATTGAGTTCATCCAATACATAAAAAGAGATGAAGATCACACAAGCCATTCCAATCGCAAGTCCTGCAATGTTGATGATGCTATACACTCTATTGCGAGTGATGTTTCGCCAGGAGATCTTGAAATAATTCCTGATCATTTTTGAGATGTTTGTACTTAACTCCGTATTCGCATGCCAGAAAAAAGCTTTCTGATATACAAATGGTTAGTCTCATAAAGAAAAAATGGTTGTGCGGTTTTGATATAGAAAGTGTGCGAAAATGATATTGCTGAGCCCATCTTCCGTAACTGTTTACAATTCGTTACTCTGCTCTTAAGCTCTTCGCGGGATTTGCTATTGCTGCTCTCATGGTATGGAAGATCACGGTAAGTAACGTAATAATCAAAACTATCAGTGCGGAAAGCAAAAAAGGCGCGGCCGACAGGCCGGTATTGTAGGGAAATATTTTAAGCCATTGATTCATGAAATACCATGCCACCGGAAAAGCTATGATACAGGACAGTCCTACAAGAAATATGAAGTTTTTTATAATCAGCGGCACAATTTCACGAAGGCCGGCTCCCATAATTTTTCGAATGCCGATTTCTTTTTGGCGTTGCTGTGTAGTGAATGCGATTAAGCCCAAAAGTCCCAGGCAGGTAATGAGAATGGTAAGAATTGAAAACGCAATAAATATTTTTCCGCGCTTCTGATCGGCTGCATATTGTGAGTCAAAATCCTGGTCGAGAAAAACATATTGGAAAAGAAGCTCCGGAAAAATCGTTTTCCATGTCTTCTCTAAAGAGGTAAGAGTGGCCGGAATATTTGTGGGACTTATCTTCACAAGAATGTTGTTACTGTTCGGCCGGTAAAAAAGTATGAGTGGCTCGAGCGGATTGTACAGCGACTTTTGATTGTAATCCTTCACAACCCCAATTACTTCAAAATATCTCCCTGAAGTATCGCCGGATGATTTTACAATCTTTCCCAACGGCTCATCCCACCCAAAATATTTTACAAGGTTTTCATTGACGATAATGCTTCTAAGCGTATCCGAAGGTCCGGAAAAATTTCTTCCTTTAACCAATTTAATATCCAGTACCGGAAAGAAATTTTCATCCACCCCATAGCAGGAAATTCCTTTATCTACGCTACCATTGCGGGAATCGAGAGAGAACAAATTGAAGTTAATATTTCCATTTCCAGGACGGCTTTCTGAAGCACTTACGGTTAGCACCTGTGAATTTTCGTGCAACACATTTTTAAACGCCAGCACCTTGCTTCGCAGATCTCCATTGCCATCCACATTCAAGGAAACCACCTCTTCTTTATTAAAACCCAAATCCTTGCTTCGCACATATTGCAATTGCCTGTAGACTACAAACGTGCATACAATCATGATCATGGAAATGGAAAACTGAACAACAATCAGTGCTCTTCGCAGACTAACATTACTCGAGCCTTTTGAGAGACTTCCCTTCAGTACAAAAACAGGATTGAATTTGGAGAGATAAAAAGCAGGATACATTCCTCCTGCAAGTCCTACAAATAAAATAATGGTTGCGAGGATAGAAACGGACTCAGGCTGAAAAAGTATATGAAAGGAAATAGATTTTCCGGCAAGAGAATCAAAGGTGGGGAGCAATAACAGTACGAACACAATGCTTAGCAGCAATCCAATACATGCCGATAATAATGATTCAATGAGGAATTGCGCGATCAGCTGTGACTTGGTCGATCCGGTAACTTTACGAATACCAATTTCTTTGGCTCTTCGCGCAGAACGGGCGGCTGAAATATTCATGTAGTTAATGGAGGCAATAATGAGCATGAAGATCGCAACTGCAAAAAAAATATAGATGTAGGACATGCTCCCGATTTCTTCGGGCTCATTCGTCATATCAGAATGGAGATGTATATCAGTAATCGGCTGAACACCGTAATGGATCTTAATATTGAACTGATCAAAAATTGCCGCCATGTATTTACCATACATCGGCATAAGCTTTTTTTCAAATGCAGCTTTATCCGTATTGGGCTTCAATAAAACATAGGTATAAATATTGAAGTTTCCCCAGCCGCCACCATCATAGTCTTTAGGTAAGGAATTAGCCGAAATTAATGCACTAAAAATTAAGTGTGAGTTTGCAGGAACATCTTTAATCACAGCAGTTACTTTATAAACATCACCGCTGTTGCTGCGCAATGAATTTCCTACCGCGTTGGTCCTTCCAAAATATTTTTCTGCGGACGTTTCAGTGAGCACCATGGAATTAGGTTCTTTCAGTGCTGTTTCAGAATTACCTTCAATAAAATTCCAGGTAAAAACTTTAAAAACATTGCTGTCAGTATAATAAGTTTTGTCTTCATAAAAATGAAGATCGCCGTTCTTAAACATGGTGCGTCCATTAGCAAAAAACCGTACGGCCTCTTCCACTTCAGGATAATCTCTTTTTAAAGCCGGTGCCATTACATATTGAGTAATGGCAAGTTTCATACTGTTTGATGGTTCGTCTATATAGGAATTGATTCGCACAATGCGATCCGCTTTTTTATGATAACGATCAAAGCTTAATTCATCCCTTATGTAAAAGATCATAAACAAGCTGCAGGTAATGCCAATCGCCAATCCCAATATGTTGAGCATGGTATACCACAAGTCTTTTTTAAGATTCCTGATGGCGACAAGCCAAAGATTTCTAATCATGTATGAGCGAATTACTAACGTTATTATTTCAGCTTCACTGAATATTATTCTATTATTACTCTGTTCTTAAACTCGTTACCGGGTTGGTGATGGCTGCTTTCACTGCCTGGAACCCGACTGTCAGCAACGCCATGGCCACAGCAATAAAAGCTGATATTATAAAGATCCACCAGCTTACGTTAACACGGTATGCAAAATCCTGCAGCCATTTATCCATTCCAAGCCATGCAACGGGGAACGCTACCAGCACGGCGATAATAACCAGCTTCAAAAAATCTTTTGAAAGAAGTGTAATGATATTGCTCACGCTGGCACCCAGTACTCTCCGTATACCAATTTCGCGGGCACGTTTCTGGGCTGCATAGGTAACCAATCCAAGCAATCCAATAAAGGCGATAAAAATGGCAAGCATTGAAAATATTTTAAATAGCTTTTCCATGGTTTGTTCCGAATGATAAAGGCTGGCCAATTGCTGATCCAGAAACTTATATTGAAATGGATGCCCCGGAACATAACTGTTCCAGTCCTTTTCTATAGTCCCAAGCACATTTCTAATTTGCGAAGATTGAATGCGCACTGCTGTTAACGGCAATACATTTTTAAACTTTGCACCATTCATAAAAATAAGCGGCGTGATTTTCTGATGCAGTGATTGAAAATTAAAATCTTTTACAATACCAATTACAGTAAGTACCTGCGTAGTACCATCCGGTAAATTAAAAAAGCCATCAGGACTTATTAGCCTTGCCCCAATAGGATCAGCTATTCCTAACTCCGCCAATGCTTTTTCATTTAACAGGATTGACAATGAATCTGTGGCGAGATCTCTTGAAAAAAAACGCCCTTTTACAACCGGAATATCAAGCGTAGATAACAGCTGATCATCTGAAAGTATGCCTCTGCCCGTGAGCGTTTCTTTACTTCCTAAAAGCTGAAAAGAAGCACCAAAAAAGTTTTGATCCCCTGGAAGTGCTGACGTACCTGAAACGTTTTCAATCCCCGGAATTTTACGCAGGTCGTTTATAAACGATTGACTTTGCTTTCCGAGCAGATCTGTCCGCTGCAATTCAACAATGTTATCTTTTCTAAAACCTAACTGATCGCTCAGCATATATTGCATCTGCCTGTCTACAGTAAGAGTAGATATAATCAGCATTACAGATATTGCAAATTGAAAAATTACCAAACCATTCCGGACCAATCGACCTTTGGGGTTAAAGCTAAACTTACCTTTCAGCACTATAATCGGCTTAAATGAAGAAAGCACAAATGCAGGATATAAGCCTGCAAGAACTCCAATAAATATTACTGATAGAATTAAAAACGTGAACTGCAACGGCTGAAAGAAATACAATGCAGATAGGTGCAAATTAAAGAGACCATTAAAAAAAGGAAGTATGACGAAGATTAAAATTATTGCGATTACCAGACTCAATACGCTTGTTATAACTGATTCAAATAAAAACTGACGAATCAATGCACTCTGCTCGCTTCCAAAAGTTTTCCGGATTCCTACTTCCTTTGCACGGTCAAGAGAGCGCGCAGTCGAGAGATTTATAAAATTGATACAAGCCAGCAACAGGATAAAAAAAGCAATTACGCTAAAGGCATATACAATATTGATACTTCCGTTTGGGCTTAACTCCGCTTCAAGATTTGAGGTAAGGTGAATTTTCGTTAAGGGTTGCAGATAATAATGATAGCCATTTCCGGCAGACTGAAATTCCTTAAAAGAAACCCCGAAATTTTTTTCAATATCCCCGGATACGTATTTTTCTATGATAAGAGGGAATTTTCTCTCAAGGGCTTTGGCATCAGCATTGGCATTCAGCAAAAGATAGTTGTAGCAGGAAAAGCTGACGTAGTCCGGCTTTTGAACGCCATTCCCGAAAGAAGACAAGGACGCAATAACATCAAATGTAAAATGTGAATTTGGTGGTAAGTCTTTGCTCACTGCTGTGACTACAGCGGCAGAATCATCAACCGTTATTGTTTTTCCAAGTGCATTGGCTGCTGATCCAAAATATTTCTTTGCTGTGCTTTCGTTTACTACCAGGCTGTTCGGTAAGGTAAGCGCCTTGCTGGCATTGCCAAGCAGAAGAGGTACGGTAAATACATCAAAGAAATTTGAATCGGCAAACAGAACGTTCTTTTCATTAAATACTTTATCATCTACACGTAAAAACAAACCCTGGTCCTGCTGACCCTGAAAAAGTCTAACACTTTGCTCTATTTCGGGAAACTCTTTCTTCATGGCATCACCTATAGAATAGGGAATTATGGCGTACGAAGTAGATCGGCCAGGATAACGGCGGTCAAGAACAACCCTGTAAATGCGATCGCCCTTTTTATGAAAATTATCAAAGTTCAATTCACTGTTGACAAAAAGAATAATGATCATGCATACACTAATACCGATAGCAAGGCCAATCAGGTTAAGCACGGTATAACCCTTTTGCCGCAACATGTTACGCAGTGCCACTTTAGAATAATTTTTGAGCATAGATCAAGTTTTATCTACTATAGTCACTATAAAATTTCTTCTTTAGAAAGTCGTATCCCGTAGCTCATTATTGAAATTTATTTTTTTGATAATATTATAATTACTCTGTTCTCAGGCTCTTTAACGGTTGATAAGTGCCACCCTTACCGTATGATAGCCGACCGTGCACGCTACCAATGCAACCGTTACAAATGCTGCTAAAACAAACACATATCCCTGTACAGGGATTCGAAAAGCAAAATCCTGCAGCCATTTATTTCCTGACCACCGCAACCGCCAGTCATTTATCGAAAACAAAAATGGACGAGCGGCTGCTGAAGTATCTTTGCTTTGAATGAAATTCTTGAGCTTATCATTCAATAAATCTCGATCTGCTTTCGGTTGCAGCTCTGCAAATGTTTGAACTCCGTTTGATTTCCAATCTTTCAGCCAGGCATTCTTTTCCTCAAAATTCTCAAACGGCATCAGCCAATCATAAGAGTAGGTTGTGTTGTACGGAAAATCTTTAAACACTCCGGTGATCTTATATTCATCTGCGTTATTCACCTTCAATGTTTTACCAATGGGGTTTTCATTGTCAAAAAATTTCCTCGACATTGTTTCAGAAATTACCAGTGAGTACACATCATCAAAAGCAGTACGGGAGTTTCCATAAATAAACTGCATTGAAAAAATTTTAAAGATCTGCGAGTCTGCTTCATTTCCATTTTCAAATATTTCTTTCTCGCCCAATGAAAAGAGGGACCGGCTCCCCCAGTTAGTTCGTGCAGCTCGTTTAATACCAGGAATTTCTGACTGTGCCACAGCAGCAAATGGCCCTGGCATAGAAGCAAATGTGTATGTTTTTCCATCGTATGTTTGATTCTCAAGCAACTGATAGATATTATCGCGGTTTTGAATGGAAGTATCGAACATTATTTCATTTTCAACCCACAGCATTATAAGTGCCGCACAGGTTATCCCAATTCCTAGTCCCACGATGTTTAAAAATCCAAATGTTTTATTCTTCCATAGGTTTCTCAAAGCCGTTATTAAATAATTTTTAATCATAGCAGAAAGGAATTTGGCTTCTCGTAAGAGTTTGTGGTAATCTTTCAAGCTTGAAAGATTTATTTGTTGAAGTGTTTAAACACTATTATGTTACAGCTTTGGATAAATAAATCTTTGAATTCTTATGCCAATAATTCTAAGATGGCAGTTTTCAATGTCAGGCTTAAGAAAAGTTTTTTTACGGATTGCTCATGACTTATGCCTAAACCTGTTATTATTCCGCTCGTAACCCTTTTACCGGGTTTGCAAGTGCCACCTTCACGGCCTGGGAGCTCACCGTAAAAAATGCAATCGCCATTCCACAAATTCCTGTCGCGATGAAAACCGTCCAGCTAATGTCGATGCGATACGCGTAATTCTGCAGCCATTTATTCATGAAATACCACGCTACCGGCGATGCGATAAGAAGCGCGACAAAAACAAGACTCAGAAAGCCTTTTGAAAGTAATGCGACGATGTTGCTTACCGATGCACCTAATACTTTTCTTATTGTGATCTCTCTTGTGCGATTCACCGCAGCAAGCGCAGCTAATCCAAGCAGACCAAGGCATGCAAGAAAAATACACAGTGCGCCCGCTAATCCAACAATACTGCTCCATCTTGCTTCCGACTTATAAAAGCGATCCAGATTTTCATCGAGGAGTGAATAGCGAAATGGTAAATCAGCAACTGAAGATGTCCATGCGGATTTTATTTCTGCCAGGGCTTTGGAAGGATCACCCGGTTGTATGCGAACAAAATATTTGTACGGCGCATAGCCATGAAACTCATGGAACATCTCCGGTTTCACTTCTTCGCTGAACGACAGATAATGAAAATCTTTCACCACACCAATCACTGTAGGAATAAAGTTCTCTGAGTAGCCTTTCAACTGTTGCCCGACTGCATTTTGTATTGCCCAGCCAAAATTCTTCATCATCGTCTCATTGATAATCACAGAATTCAACGTATCTGATGTGATGTGCGGATCAAAATTTCTTCCTGCTAAAAGTTGTAAGCCAAGCACCTGCAAATAATTCGGATCAACAAAATATTCGTATACATCGTGATGCTTCTTCGTCATATCATCCCACGATGAAATACTCCAACCGGTTCCTTCACCCAAACTTAATTCCACGTTCTCTTTGTTGAAACCCGGATTTGCTGAGCGTAAATATTTTAACTGCTGAAGAATGATAAGCGTTGAAATGATTAATCCTGCAGAGAGAATGAATTGGAAGGTTACGAGCGACTTTGTGAAAATGTTAGAGCCACCGAGTCGCATTTTCTGTTTTAACACTTCAATTGGCCTGAAACCGGACAGCACCAGCGCCGGATAACTACCAGCTAAAATTCCCACTAAAAGAATAAGAAGCATTAACATCCAGATCATTTCAGGAAACTGCTGAAATGAAAATGCGAGATGTGATCCTGCAAGCTGATTGAAATACGGAAGGAAAAATCGCCCAAGTAAAATTCCGATGGCGGAGGATAAAGCTGAAAGAAGAATTGCTTCTATCATGAACTGACCTATCAGTTGGTTCTTTCTGCTGCCAATTACTTTTCTTATTCCAACTTCCTTTGCGCGGCCTGCACTGCGACCAATAGCGAGCGTGGTGAAGTTGATGCAGGCAATAATCAGAATGCTTGCCGCGATGGCGAGAAGAATCCAAATATTTTTCGGATCAACAGTACCGATGGCGCTTCCTGCCACTTGCGTAGTAGTGTGCATGTCGCGGATCGGCATCAGCTTGTACGTTGTTGGAATGCCGGAACCTTTCCAACTGCTCTCTTTCAACTTCGCCATTTCATCAGGATACTTTTCACTGTAGAGATTATCCAGTCGTTTCTGATCATTAGGCAAATGACTTCCAGGTTGCAGTTGCAGGTAGGTTATGTAACCAAAGTGGTGCCACTCATTTTCGCTCTGCTTTCCCCAATCGGTTCGCAGATATGCCTGGAAGTTTACCATCACCTGGAACTGAATCGTAGAATTAGACGGTGCATCTTCACTTACCGCACTCACGATAAAAGGTTCAAATGCCTTATCAACTTTAATCTCCACAGTTTTTCCCATAGGGTCCTCACTGCCGAAAAGTTTTTTCGCAGCGGAAGCGCTTAGCACCACATGATGCGCATCATCAAGTGAGGAGAAAAGATTTCCTTCTTTACTGCGGAAAGAAAAGATTTTGAAGATTGACGGATCAGCATAGGTGATCGGAATCGGAAGCACCACGCCATTCACTCTTGTAAAATCATCGCTCCACCCTTCTGCCATCCGGGCGTATTGCAGTACGCCGGGTAATTCGGCTTTCATTGCAGGGCCCAAAGGGATTGGCATGTATGGACTTCCGTTAGCGGGTTCATCCTTTGACCCGGCACTCCATCGATAAACGCGGAAAATATTTTCACCGCCGGCATGAAAGCGATCGAACGTAAATTCATTCACGGCATACAACAGGAACAAAATGAAGCACGCCAAACCAATCGAAAGCCCGAAGACATTGATCAGCGCCAAACTTCTTTGTCTTGAGAAATTGCGAAGTGCAATTTTTAAATAGTGTTGAAGCATCTTAATGTTTAAGGTGTGAGTTAATGTTGATTACCTCTCATTATTTAATTGTCGAAGTATTAATTCACTCTTTTGTTACAGCGCAGATCAATTAAATTACCTCTAAACATTGATCACATCAACATGCCAGAAAGAAGCATTCCTGATTTACAATTAGTTAGTATTTTATAAGGAAAAAAGGTGTTCGCTTATGATACATTTGCTGTTCGAAAATGATAGGTGTGGTTCACCGGATTTAATGCAGATGGCCGTGCCTTTACTCTGTTCTTAAACTTTTAACCGGGTTTGCATTCGCTGCTTTCATTGCCTGAAATCCTACTGTAATGAGTGTAATCAGCAATGCTGAAATAGCAGCGATTAAAAACATCCACCAACTCATGCTGATTCGGTATTCAAAATTTTGCAGCCACTTATTCATAGCGTAGAAGGCAAGAGGAAATGCAATCACAGATGCAATGGCCACCGTGATCATGAAATCTTTTGAGATTATGGAAAGCACGTGTGCATATGAGGCACCGAGAATTTTCCGGATGCCAATTTCCTTTGTCCTTCGGTTTACTACTAGTGTTGCCAACCCAAACAATCCCATGCATGCAATGAAAATGGAGAGTACCGATGCCAGCAAAATGATGTTACTCACACGCTGTTCGTTGGCATATTGAGCGGCGATGGATTCATCTAGAAAACGATAATCAAAATCCTGGTCGGCCGCGATCTTCTTCCAAGCATCGTGCAGAAGTTCAATGCCTGCGGATAAACTTCCTGCAGCGAGGCGAACACTCACTCTTGGCTGCGGAGCGACATTGATATTGATGTCGTTCGTTTGATTCGCCATCGAATCGGCTTGCAGTGCAAGAACCAGAGGCTTAACTTTTACATGAAGTGATTCATAATTAAAATCCTTCATGACACCAATCACATGCTGACTGAAATTACCGGGGAGTTTTTTTCCGATAGGATCTCCTATTTTAAATTCATTCACGAATGCCTCATTCACGATCACAGCCTCGGCTTTATCTGCTGTGTTATTCTTCTGAAAATTTCTTCCTTCCACAATCTGAATGTTCATGGCAGGAATGAAATCTTCATCCACTTCATTCATATTTAAGTTGCCATATTTCCTTTGCTCATCTCTGAAGCCCATGTGAATCCAACTGTTTTCAGAAAAAGAATAGAGCGAAGTGGTTGCTTCTTTTACCTGCGGAATTTTATTGAGTTCATTACGGAATCGCATTGCCATCTGACTGGCTTCCACTCCACCTTTATTCATTGGCACAATTACCACTTGCTCTTTATTATAGCCGAGATTTTTGTTTTTCATATAATTCAACTGACCACTGATTACGAGCGTGCAGATAATCATCGAGATCGAAGCAATGAACTGCCCGGCAATCAGTGACCGACGAAACAGTCCCACACTTCCCGAGCCTTTCAATTTCCCTTTGAAAACTTCGGTAGGATTAAAAGATGAAAGAACAAGAGAAGGATAAATACCTACGACGAAAGCAATAAAAAGGAGTAATGCGATAAAAAATAAAATCACCACCGGATCAAATGTTAAAGAAAGATGTCTCTGAAATAAATTGTTAAATGGATCCAGAAACAACAATGCGAAAAGAAATCCGATCACCACTGAAGTAATGGTGAAGAGGAATGCCTCTGTCCAGAATTGCTGGATCAATTGTTTTCTTTCTGCGCCCATCACTTTTCTCACGCCTACTTCCATCGCCCGATTGGTGGATCTTCCAATGGAAAGCGTAATGAAATTGATACAGGCAATTAACAGAATCAGTATTCCAATGGTGGCAAGCACGTAAGAGTAAACCGGAGTGCTTGTTCCGTTGCCGGGAGGAACGGTACGTCCGAAATAAATATCGCTGATCGGTTGCAGGTACAAACTTAAAACGCCAGGCTGGTAATTGTCTCCTGAAATCACTTTAATCAGTGATTCAAATTTCGGAGCGAAGGATGCTGATGTTTCAGGTTGTTTCAAAAGCACAAATGATTCGGGATAGATCTGAGTCCACGCCGTCATCTGCTCCGGTGAAAAAAGATAGTGTGCATTGTCGAACGACATCAGCATGTCGAATTGAATACTCGATTCTTCCGGTACATGATCCACGACGCCACTAACCGTGTACAGCACTTTATCGTCCCGCATTTGCAGTTCAAGATTCAGTCCTATAGGATCTGTATTCCCAAAATACTTTTTTGCTTTTTCTTTGGTGATGATGATAGAATTCGCAGTGGGAAAAGGATTGTTCGGATTTCCTTGCGTCAATTCGAAGTCGAACATTTTGAAGAAAGCAACATCAACCATGTCAATGTCTTCGTTACTCGCCGTTTGATTGATTGCTTTTACATTCGATGAAAATGAATTAACCCGGGTGAATTCCACCACATCCGGCATATTGGCTTTAATTGCGGGACCAAGGGGAATGGGCGTTGCGATGTCAGTATAAATTTTATCCGTACCGTAATTCTCCTGCATCCACACGCGATAGAGCAGGTCCGATTTTGTGTGAAAGCAATCATAGTTCCATTCGCTTTTCACGAAGAGCATAATGAGAATACACGAAGCAACTCCTACCGCAAGGCCTAAAATATTTATAGCAGTATAACCTTTATGTTTTAAGAGGTAACGTGCGGCGATTTTCAAATAATTTTTTATCATAGGAAAAATGTTTCCAGTTTCTGTTTAGGTTGGCGTCCTCATTAATTTTAATCCTGATCCATTCCGGATTTTTTTTTCTGATTATTCGGTTCGTAAATTTTTTACCGGATTGGAAATTGCCGCTCGAATTGATTGTATACTGATTGTTGCAAAGGCAATGAATGATGCAAGAAGAGCGGCCACAGGAAAAATCCACCAGCTAATTTCCGTCCGATATGCAAATCCTTTCAGCCATTCGTTCATAGCATACCATCCGATAGGAAACGAGATTAATGCGGCAACGATCACCAGCTTTAAGAAATCGTAGGATAACATTCGCACAATACAACTCACGCTTGCGCCCAGTACTTTTCTTATTCCAATCTCTTTAAACCGCTGAAGAATTGTAAAGGATGACAAGCCAAGTAACCCCAAACATGCAATCAGAATAGCGATGATAGAAAACAGTGTGAACAGATGTTCCTGTTTCCGTTCCGCATCATACAGCCTGCTGAAATTATTATCCAGAAAGGTATAATCAAATGCAAAGCCAGGTAAAAACTGATTCCATGCCTCTCTTAAATCATTTAACCCTGCATGGGTGTTATTTGCCGAAAGCTTAACTGAAAGACTGCCATAGTATTTTTTAATAACTGGTGTTCCCATGATCAGGATTACCGGAACAATCGGCTGATGCATCGATTCAAAATGAAAATCTTTCATAACACCAACCACCTTACCCTCAACATTCCCGTACTTAAATGCTTTTCCAATTGCATTTTTTGGGTTTTGCCAGCCAAGCATTTTTATTGCCGCCTCGTTTAAGATATAATTGTCTGTATCTTTTGGATATTCTGGTGAGAAATTTCTTCCGGCTACCATCTTAATACCATAGGTGGGTATAAATCCATAGTCTACTGCTACATATTTTATTGCTGCAGAAACAGGTACAGTTGAATCCGCGGAGATGGTTTGTGCACCCATATCATCAAGCAGCCGACCCGTTGGAATGCGTGAGGAACGTGTAGCATCTTTGATAGTAGCATGCCGGAGCAATTCACTCTTGAATGCTTCAAAGGAGGGATCCAGAGCATAATTGTAGGTCATGGTCACCACCTGATCCTTATCGAATCCCGGAGCGGTTTTCATTACATAATTCAGCTGGCGAAATACTATTGCAGTTGAAATAATAAGTATAATGGAGATGGTGAATTGAACGACTACCAAAACCTTTCTAAATGAAATACTTCCCGTTCCGGGCTTAAAAATTCCTTTCAATGCAATTATAGGCTGGAAGGATGAAAGGTAGAGCGCAGGATAAATCCCTGCAAGAACTCCGACAATAAATGGAGTAATAAATAGAACGATCATTAGCCACCATCTCAATAAACCTGGTAGTGATAGCTGCCCGGTAACCTGGTTTAAAACGGGAAGTACCAGAATAGTCATTAGCAAAGCACATAACATCGCCGTCCAGCTCAATAAAACAGATTCGAAAAGGAACTGGGTAATTAAATTTCCGCGTTGAGCGCCAATCACCTTCCGGACACCAATCTCCCGCGAGCGAAGCGCCGATCTGGCAGTGGAAAGATTCATATAATTAATGCATGCAATCAGTAATATGAAAAGACTGATTGCAGCGAAAATATACACGATAGTGATGTCACCATTCTGCTCTGCCTCATCATCCAAATGCGACCGCAGGTGTATATCCGTAAGCTTCTGAAGACTAAGCGCCGTATATTTCGACTGTTTTAATTCAGGGTGCATTTTGCTTTTCATGTGCCTGTCAATAAATGCCGGGAACTGGTTTGCTATTTTTTCTGCAGGATAATTTTCAGGCAACTTGATGTAGGTGAAAAATGAATTGTTACCATAATTGGTAAGCAGGTTATTTATTCCATAAATAGAAGAATCCTCGAGCGTAGGAAATGAAATGAGAATTTCAGGATGGATGTGGGCAGCTGCCGGAAAAGGCTGATAAATACCAGTTACTTTCAGATCATTCGTATTGTTAAGGCGCATCACCTTATTCATAGGGTCTTCACTTCCGAAATATTTTCTGGCTTCGTCCGGAGTAAGCATTACGCAAAATGGATCGTTTAATGCTGTTTCGGGATCACCCTGCAAAACATTTACAGTGAAAATGTGAAACAAACTCCTATCAGCATACCAGGAACCCGGTTCATTAAAAATCTTTTCTTTATAGCGAAATGGTGTAGGGCCATTTGGAAGCAAACGAGTATAGTCTTCAATATCTGGAAAATCATTTTTCAGAAGTGGTCCGAAGGGAGGAGCAACGGAACTTAAATTCAGCTCCTGAATACCTTCGCTGTTATTGAAGCTCCTCGTAACACGGTATATCTGGCCTGCATTTTTATTATAGCGATCGAAACTTAGTTCATTAAGTATAAATGCCAGGATCAGCAAACAGCAGGTAAGGCCTACCGTTAATCCAAAAAGATTTATAAAGGAAGTGAACTTGTATTTTAATAGATTCCTGATTGCAATTTTAAAATAGTTGCTCATGGAAAAAGTGCCAGGTTAGTTTTTAGATTTCTGTAATTAGATTTCAGTAATCAGGTGTTTCAAGTTTGAAGTCTGAAAGTTTAAGGTTTGATGCTGAAGTGTGTTTTATTTTGAATTTGTTTATCAGTATCCATTCAACATTATTTTATACTGAACTCAACCTGATGGCTGATACCTGAGAGCTCATTCTCTTCATTCTATCCTCAGTGATTTAACGGGGTTAATAAATGCCAATCTTAATATTTGTACGATCACGGTAAGCACAGCAATAGAAATAGAAAGCAACCCTGCAAGGATAAAAGTCCACCAGCTGATATTAATGCGGAAAACAAAATTTTGAAGCCAGCTATTCATCAGATACCAACCCATGGGGATTGCAATTATCAGCGCCACAATAACCAGGACTAAAAAATATTTAAGAAACAAAGCACTGATATTTGCTATCGATGCACCAAGTACTTTTCGTATCCCAACTTCTTTAGTTCTGTTTGCTATAAAGAATGAAACCAGACCAAACAGACCAAGGCATGAAATAAAAATGGCGAGGGCAGCAACTACTTTATACAGCTTGGCAAGCTTTTCATCCTGCAGGTAAAATTGTGCAATGTTCTCATCGAGAAAAGTATTCCCGAAGAAATATTCAGGATAAATCCTATCCCATATTTTATTTACTGCTGTAATCGTTTCACTTATAGTTCCGGGTAAAATCTTTATTCCGGCAATTCCATAATAATCTTTTTTGCAGGAGATGTAAGTAGGTTTTACGGTTTCATGCAAAGAATTCGTTTTAAAATCCTTTACAACACCAACTACTGGTTTCCACTTTCCTCTTCCAGTCCGGATCATTTTTCCGATAGCATCCTGAGGATTTGAAACTCCTAATTTTTTCATCAGTGTCTTATTGATCACCACTTCTTTTGAGGTGTCTGATTGTTCATATCCTTGTCCTGCCAGAAACTTTAATCCGTATGTCCGGAAAAAATCTGCGTCTGCAAACTTGAGGTAAACATTAAAATCTTCATCTTTTGGCCGATGATCAAAAGAAAAATTTGTACTCCAGTCATTTTCAGAAGTGGGGGCATCACTGCTGATGCTAACATTAGTAACAGATGAAAGCTGCTGCACCTCATTCTTAAAATCGCTGAAGCGGGCAATAGCAGTGGTATCACTGTATAAAGGAACCTGCATAATCACATTGGGATTTAAGCCAAGGTCTGCCTGATGAATGTATTGCAGCAGACCTGCAGTAATAATGGTTGCGATTATGAGCACCTGTGAAATCAGAAATTGAAAAACCACCAATCCTGCCCGCAGACTTACACCTGTCTTAGTTCTGTTGGGGATTTTATTCTTAAGTGCCTGAATCGGCTGAAAACCGGAAAGTACTAATGCAGGGTATGTACCCGCTAACACAGTTACAGCTAAAATGATTATTGCAATCCATATCCAGACATTACTACTGAAAAGAATGGATACGTTATCCGGCAGGTTTGTAAGGTCTTTCACAAAAGGAAAAGCGGCAACTGCAATTGCGATTCCAATCACTGATGATGCAGTAACAATTAAAAATGTCTCTCCGGCAAATTGTTTTACCAAATCAAACCTGCTGCTGCCGAGCACTTTGCGTACACCTACTTCCCTGGAACGCCGGGTAGCAAGTGCAGTAGCGAGATTAATGAAGTTAATACACGCCATCAGAACGACGAAAAGGGCAATCAGGATCACTCCGTTTAGAGTTGTTTTGCTCACCGTCCTTACATCGGAACCGTAATCCTGGTTGAAGTGAACATCGCTCAATGGCTGAAGCGAATTTAGCATCTGCTCATTGGTATTACTGCGGTAATGTTTTTTTGAAAACGAAGGAAGCAATCTATCAATAGATGCGGCTGACATGTTTGGAGGTAATAAAACATAAGCGTTGAAATTGCTGCTTATATTCCCCCAATCGCTTAGTTGATTGTATGAAGCGGAATCGTTGGTACGAAAAGTTATAAACGACATTGCTATTTTTAACGGAATGCTGCTGTTATCAGGAGAGTCATTCATGATTCCATTCACCTGAAGCGTAAATGAATGGTTCACCTTAATAGATTGTCCGATTGCCTTTTTCCAGTCACCAAAGAATTGCTCAGCAACGCTTTTACTTAGTGCAATGGAATTTGGTTCCGCCATCGCGGTAGCCGGATTCCCCGTGATCCAGGGAAAAGTGAATATTTTGAAAAAATCAGGCTGAATATAATAGATGCCATCGTCCTGCTTAAATTTTCTGACCTCCCCCGTTTCAGGATCGGTAACTGCAAAAAAGGAATTGAACTGGGAATAGGCAGTAGTTACATCTTTTAACTGGGGCATGTCAACCTGAAGTGCTTCTCCCAAAAGCAGTGGAACACCCGAGGTCTGAGCTTTTGTGCCATCCGAATAGCTCGTATTTGTTACTATCCGGTAGATTCGGCTTTTCTGCGAATTAAAGTGGTCGAAGCTTTTCTCAAACTGCACATTAATAAAAATGATCAGCGCGCAGGCAACACTCAGTGCAAGTCCGGCAATATTGATGATCGTGAAGCTTCTGTTTCTTAGTAAATTTCGGAAGGCTGTTTTTAAATAATTTCTAATCATGAGCTATCCGCTTTTCAGTTACAACTTTCAGTAATCAGCAGTCAGTCTTCAGTTATCAGCGTTCAGGTTTCTGATTACAGAAGCTGATGGCTATTCACGCCATAATATTTTCCATCACTGTTTGTCCATCGAGCATACGGATAATGCGATGGCTGTATCGGGCGTCATGCTCACTGTGGGTTACCATCACAATGGTGGTTCCCTGTTCATTTAAATCAGTAAGCAGCTGCATCACTTCGCTGCCATTGTGTGAATCAAGATTACCGGTAGGTTCATCCGCGAGAATAAGCTTGGGGTTATTAACTACTGCCCGGGCCACAGCAACCCGTTGTTGCTGTCCGCCGGAAAGCTGTTGCGGATAGTGGTTGCGGCGGTGCATGATCTGCATCTTATCAAGCACCTCTTCTACACGTTTTTTTCGATCTGCACCTTTTACTCCGGTGTAAATCAGCGGAAGCTCGACATTCTCATATACCGTAAGCTCATCAATCAGGTTAAAGCTTTGAAATACAAATCCAATGTTTCTTTTACGGAGATCCGCACGCTTGCGTTCGTTAAAGTGCGCAACCTCAGTTCCGTTAAAAAGAAAACTTCCGCTATCCGGATCATCAAGCAGTCCCACAATATTCAGAAGGGTGGATTTGCCACATCCTGAAGGGCCCATTACGGCAATAAATTCTCCATCCTTCACTTCAAGTGAAAGCCTGTTAAGCGCGACAGTCTCTACTTCTTCTGTGCGGTAAATTTTTTCAAGTTCAGTGATCTTAAGCATTTAATTAGTTTAGAGTTAGTGTTTTGGGTTTAGTGTTTGGGTTAGACAGTAATGAATCAACTCGAAACTCTAAACCGTAAATATTTATTTTTTCAAAACCAATTCGTCCATAGTTCCATAATTCTCATAACTGGACGTAACCACCTTGTCCCCGGGCTTCAGCCCCTGTAATACTTCGTAATAATCCGGATTTTGCCTGCCAATCTGAATATCCGTTTTATAAGCTGTAGCTCCGGACGCATTTACTTTGAAAATCCAGTTGCCTCCAGTCTGCTGAAAAAATCCTCCCTTAGGTAACAGCAATGCCTGGGTTTCATCACTTAATGCCAAACGAATCTGTAAAGTTTGTCCCCTCCGGATGCCCTGGGGTACTTCATTTACAAATTCCATATCCACCTGGAAGCGACCATTGTTTACCTGTGTAAATATTTTTTTTATCTTAAGCTGGTATGTTTTGTTTGCAAATGTGAAGTCACCCATCAGCCCGGTAAAAATTCTGGAGATGTAGTGTTCATCCACATCTACACGTACTTTATATCCGCTTAGCACATCAATTTGCCCAAGCCGGTCTCCGTTATTTTTCGACTCACCAATTTCTGCATCGAGTGAAGTGAGCTGGCCATCAACCGGGGCACGTACAATCAGATCACCTACTTTCCTTTGCATAAGAGAAAGGGCGTTTTGCATATGTGCATAAGACTCATGCATTTGCCGGAGCTGCTGTTTGGTGGAAATTGAATCACTTGCAAGTGTCCGCCCTGCAAGTTTCCTACGGCTTATCTGGTAATCATAATTATTTTTTGCAGATTGGAATTCCTGCAAGCCGATCGCTCCTTGTTTATACAGTGTACTGTCGACAAAGAAAATGCGCTGTGCTTCTTCAAAAGCATTTTCTACATCCGCCATTTGGTTGAGCTCACGAATGGTGTTTTGATCTGAAAGATTTTTTGTGTTTTGCATTTGAGTCAAAACATCAAATACTGCAGTTTGCCGGTTGGCAAGATCCAGCTCGAGATCCGTGTTCACCAACTTAAGTATGGGGTCGTTTTTTTTCAGCACAGCTCCATCTTCAACATATTTTTCTTCTACTCTTCCGCCTTCGGTGGCATCCAGGTAAATGGTGGTGATAGGAAGTACCACACCATTTACTGGAATGAATTCCTGGAAAGATCCATTCTTCACTTCACTAATAGTGATTCGCTCTGTATCTACGTTTAACCGGCTTTTTCCTGTGGTGAAATAATAACTGGCGATGATCAGCAGTGCCATGCCTGCAATACCAGCATAGGTAAGGATTCGTTTCGTAGTCCACCTTTTTTTTGGAATTACTCTGTCCAACTCTTTAAGCTTTAGAATCTATTTGTATTATTGAAATGCGCAGCTACAAGTGTTTTTGTTACATGTGCAGAAGAATTAATTTTTATGCCGGCGTTATGATAGGAATATGCCAGAACAGGTATTTTCTGATTTTCAATGCATTAATGAAATAAGAACAATCAAACCTTGTTCGCTTTTGATACAATCTATGTTCGCTTTTGTGTGTAAAGAAATATAATCACAGCAAGCGATCTGTCACCCCGTATAGATATATAACGCTTGGGAAGAACCTCGAATAAATTGTAATTTGACCCCGATTTTTCTTCATCGTTTTCGATAAAACCATATTATGCCGGAGTATTCCAATCCAGAAATGCTTGTGTCAACAGAATGGGTAGATGAGCATAAAACTGATCAAAACATCGTAATAGCCGAAGTAGATGTTGATACAGCTTCTTATACAGAAGGTCATATTCCTAATGCTATTGGCTGGAATTGGCAAACACAATTGTGTGATACAATTCAACGGGATGTTATCAGTAAAGCTGATCTGGAAAAGCTTCTTGGACAGAGCGGTATTTCAAATAACTCAACAATAATTCTTTATGGCGACAGTAATAATTGGTTTGCTGCCTGGGCCCACTGGCAACTTAAGATGTATGGTCATGCGGATGTGCGCATCATGAATGGCGGAAGGAAAAAATGGTTATCGGAAGGAAGAGAACTGTCCAGAGATATGCCACCTCAAAAATTAGTTCGCTACAATGCACAGGATCGCGATGAATCCTTGCGTACTTACCTGAGACAGGCTATGCAGGCAATGGATGCTGAAGATTATGTGATGGTGGATGTTCGTTCCGGAGATGAATTTACCGGTAAAATACTTTCACCGCCCGGCTTGCCTGAAACCTGCCAGCGTGGGGGTCATATTCCCGGGGCTAAAAATATTCCATGGGCACAGGCTTGCAATGAAGACGGTACTTTTAAATCGCGGCAGGATCTGGAAGCGCTGTATATGGGAAAAGGAATCACACCCGAAAAAAAAGTAATTGCCTACTGCCGGATCGGAGAACGTTCCAGCCATACCTGGTTTGTGCTTAAATATTTACTGGGGTATCCTAACGTTACTAACTATGATGGTTCCTGGACTGAATGGGGCAATCTCGTTGGTGCGCCTGTTGAAAAATAATACAGCCTTGAAAACCGAGGAGTATAAAGAAGAGCAGCAGCAAGTCAATAACGTGGCTGTGTGTATAACCACCTATAAAATTGCCGATGATTATTATTGCCATATATCAAGTGTGGACCCTGGCGCCATTATTTCAAGAGCCATTGGTTCCACTATGGAACAAGCGCGCGACAAAGCACTTGTGAAAGCATCACAACGGATCAAGCCTTCCTAAGTTATCCCTTTTTAAAGAGGAATTGGCGAGGTATTATTCAGATTAAAAATGCTCAAGAATACCCAATCCGAATAAGGCAAAATCATATTTAACAGGATCAACCGGGTCCAATTTTTTTAGATTTGAAGTCAGCTCCACGGCTGTTTTCCAGTTATTTTGTTTGTTTCGGATCAGCTTAAGCTTCCGGGCAACGCGCAACACGTGTACGTCACACGGACAAATAAGCTGCGAGGGTTTAATGTTTTTCCAGATTCCAAAATCAACACCGCAATTATCCTTTCTAACCATCCAGCGTAAAAACATATTGATGCGCTTGCAGGCTGAGTTTCTTTCAGGGGTAGACACATGTTTAATAGTTCTTTGTGGAAAATCCTTAAGCGAAAAAAATAATTGATGAAAACCTTTCAACGCAGGAGTAACATTTTCATCTTCCCGGTTTAAAAACTGTGAAAAAGCATATTCCAGGGAGGAATGTTCCGAATAATAGTTTTTAAAGAAATGAATGAAGTAAAGCAAATCGGTTGGATTGAAAGTCCGGTGTCTGAAATCAAGCAATCGCTTCAAATCATTTTCAGTGTGATCTATAATAAAGTTGTATGGATCATTATCCATTAGTTTTATTAAACGGTTGCAACTGTTTAATATCGAAATTCTCTTTCCCCAGGAGAATGTAGCGGCAAAGAAACCTGCTATTTCAATATCCTGTTTTTTAGAGAATTGATGTGGGATACTTACCGGATCTAATGCAATAAAGTCCTGACTATTATATTGAGCGGATTTTTGATCGAGGAATATTTTTAATTCTTGCTTCATGCAAAGTGAGATAAATACAATAAAAAACTGCGTTTTTATAGATGACAATGCATCATTATAAAAACGCAGTTAGCTTAAAAGTAAATGCCTAAGCTCTTACAGGAACTGTTCGCAGCCGAATAATCCGCATCCAGTGAAATAATTTGATAAACGGATAAACCGGATCTACTTCATACCATTTTATGCCAAAGTTGGGTCTTCCCGGATGGCTGTGGTGGTTATTATGATAGCTTTCACCCAGCATTAAAAAATCAACAGGAAAAAGATTTCTTGAAGTATCATTCATTTTAAAGCGAACCGAACCAATAGTATGTGCAAACCAGTTAATGATTGCACCATGAAATGGTCCCATTAAAAAGTGAATGGGCAGCAGCAAAAACATCCACCAGTGGGTAGCAAAAGCAATGTAAAAAAGAACATAAAAGGTTCCCCATGCAATCCTTGCAAACCAGCTATCGGCAAATTTTTCAAAAGAAGGCCAGTAAGGAAGATCTTTTTTAAATTTCTCTTCTACAGGGTAACGGTTATGAAGAATATCCATGTAAATAATTTTGGTGCGCCACATCATCGCCCAGATATTCTTATCGTATTTGGGTGAGTGCGGATCCTTTTCCGTATCGGCATACGCGTGATGAAGACGGTGTAAAATTCCGTATGAATAAGGGCTTAAGTAAGAGCTGCCTTGTGTAAGCCAGCTAAGAAAAATAAAAATTTTCTCGGTGGTCTTCGGCATCGTAAACATCTGGTGTGCTGAATATCGATGGTGAAAAAACGTCTGAAAAAATAACGAAAAGTACCAGTGACAGACAAAGAAAATTAAGATGATCATGTATTATTTAAATTAGTTATTTAACATTGAAAAAGATGTGCAAAGAAACGACATTTTAGCTAAGCATAAAAGACAACAGGGAAACCTGCATAACGTTCACTTTTTATAAAAATATTCTGTTAAAAAATGCTCTGTCGCTTGTATATCATTCCGCAATACCCTGTCTTGCTCGTTAAAAGAGACCTTTTTACGGTATTTATCTAAAAACTCTTCCACCCGGTCACTGCTTTTTAAGGGCCGGCGAAAATCCATGGCCTGCGCAGCATTCAGCAATTCAATGGCGAGAATGGCCTGCAGGTTCTTGAGCACGCGGTAACACTTAGTTGCTGCATTGGCGCCCATGCTCACGTGATCTTCCTGTCCGTTGGAAGAAGGTATGGAATCTACCGATGCGGGTGTGCACAACTGCTTATTTTCACTTACCAGTGCAGCTGCAGTGTACTGCGGAATCATCAATCCCGAATTTAAGCCAGGATCAGAAACCAAAAACCCCGGAAGGTCCCGTTGTCCGCTTATGAGCAGATAGGTTCTTCGCTCAGAAATATTTCCCAGCTCTGCCAAAGCAATGGCAAGAAAATCGAATGAAAGTGCCAACGGTTGTCCGTGAAAATTTCCTCCTGAAATAATTAAATCATCTTCAGGAAATACAATCGGATTGTCCGTTACCGAATTTATTTCTGTGGTCAGAATTTCCTCACAATAACGAATAGCGTCCTTAGACGCACCATGCACCTGGGGAATACACCGGAAGGAGTAGGGATCCTGCACATTTGTTTTATGCTTAGCAGCTATTTCGCTTCCTTTCAATATTTCTAAAACGGTTGCAGCTGTTTCGATCTGACCTTTATGCGGGCGAACATGGTGGATCAGTTCGTTGAAAGGATCAAGCCGGCAATCAAATCCATCAATGGAAATACATGCAATAAAATCGGCGAGCCCTGAAAGCTTTTTGGCCTGAAGTAAAATGTGTGCCATATAAGCGCTCATAAACTGAGTACCGTTCAGAAGCGCTAATCCCTCTTTCGATTTAAGGTGAATTGCTTGCCATGAAAGGAGTTGCATTGCATCCAATGCAGCCATTTTTTTTCCTTTTAAATTAACCTCACCCATTCCAATAAGCGGCAGGCTCAAGTGTGCCAGTGGCGCAAGGTCACCGGAAGCGCCCAGAGAACCTTTTTGATAAACTACAGGTAAAATATCCTGGTTATAGAAATTAATCAGGCGGCGAATGGTGGAAATATCTATTGCAGAATGCCCGTAAGAAAGTGATTGAATCTTCAGCAGCAACATCAGCTTTACAATCTGCTCCGGTATTTCATCACCGGTGCCACAGGCATGGCTCATCACCAGGTTTGTTTGAAGCTGGCCTATCTGGTCATCACTGATGCGGATGTTGCAAAGGGAACCAAAACCCGTATTGATGCCGTAAAATAATCCGTCAGAATTTTTTAGCTTCTCATCAAGGTATTTTCTGCAGGAGATTATCTTTTCTTCCGAAGAAGCAGATAATTCCAGCTTAGCATTGGAATCAATAATTTCTTCCAGCTTCTCCAGGGATAAGTGCTCTGAAGAGATTTGATAAATAGAGATCATGGAGTAACCGTTCGGCAGTTATTTTATTTTTTCAATAATCTTATCAATACTCAGCATCATCTGTTCCCCGCTGGACATATCTTTTAAGGTTAGCATTTCTAATTTTCTTTCATTTTCTCCGGTAAAAATTACAAATGAAATTTTTTTATCGTTGGCGTATTTCATCTGCTTTTTTAATTTTTCTGCGGAAGGATATAATTCAGAGGCAATACCTGCATTACGGATCTGTGTAAGCAAAGGGAGTGCATAGGTTTCAGATGCCTCATCGAAATTGATAAACAAAACATGAGTTCCCTTAGAGGATATTGTGGAAAATCCTTGCTCTTCCATCACATCGTAGATCCGATCGGCGCCAAAGGAAATTCCAACGCCGGATATACCTTGCAGTCCAAATACGCCCGTTAAATTATCATATCTGCCACCTCCGCCAAGACTTGATTTAAAAGAACTGTTTTTTGCTTTTACTTCTATAATAGTCCCCGTATAATAATCAAGACCGCGCGCAAGAGAAAGGTCTATCCCTATGTTTTCGAGGTTTGTAAAGCCGCCTGCAATGTTGAGCGTTTTTAAGATATACTCGAGTTCTGTGCTGCCCTTTCTCCCGGTTTCCGAATTATGAAAGATTTGTGCTCCGCCATTAATAATATCGAGAGCCTGAATGCTAAACAACTTATCGATTTGTTCGGATGTAAAACCTTTCAGATTCAATTCCTTTCGTACTCCGTCCATTCCAATTTTGTCCAATTTATCTATCGAAACCGCGATATCCATCATCCTGCCCGGCGCGCCGATTACTTCTGCTATTCCTTCTAAAATTTTCCGGTTATTTAAATAAATCTGGATTCCAATACCCAGCTCTTTAAAAACTTCAATATAAATCTGGATCAGCTCCACTTCATTTAATAAAGAATCGCTGCCAACCACATCGGCATCGCATTGATAAAATTCTCTATAGCGTCCTTTCTGCGGACGGTCTGCCCTGAACACAGGCTGGATCTGATAGCGCTTAAAAGGAAATATAATTTCATTTTGATGCATCACCACGTACCGTGCTAAAGGCACTGTCAGATCATAGCGGAGTCCTTTTTCGGCTATATCTGATACCCTGGGGTTAAAATTTGAAGTAGATTGATCAGGATAACTTGATTTAATTTTCCGGAAAGGATCACCTGAGTTTACAATCCGATAAAGCAGCTTATCACCCTCATCTCCATACTTCCCTTCCAGCGTCTTTAAGTTTTCCATTGTAGGTGTTTCAATGGGCTGATAGCCATATTTCTCAAACACACTTCTGATTGTATTGAATATATGCTGTCGCCTGTAAACTTCTTCCGAAGAAAAATCACGGAATCCGGAAGGTATGGCTGGTTTATCCATCATTAAATCTGCACATTACTAGGTGATTTCATGCTTCGTTTCATAATTGCCGCACAAATAATGGAGATCAGCATTCCTGAAAGCATGGTGGTCCCAATTCCATAGGTTAGCTGACCAAAGCCCGAATACAAAGCTTTTATACTTTCAATTCCCTTATCAATTTGCTCCTGTGAATATTTTTCCGTCTTGTAATATTCCATTGCTTCCTTAATCTGATCATTTATAAAATTGGGATAAATGTATTTTACATAAATAGCCATGTAAATACCAATCATCAACCCCACTACAAAGCTTACGGCCATACCTGCATACCATGCTTCTTTGAAGGAAATTACTCCGTTCTTCTCTGTATCCCGTTTCTTCAAAATAGTGATATAAATTCCAGCAATAAGAAAAGCTAAACTTACCAAAGAGGCATACTTCCCGGCTTCTGTATCATCCCATGAAAGTGACGTCACCAGCAACATCCAGCCCAGCGTAACAAAACCTGTTATAATGCCATTTACCAGCTCCCTGCTCATTGTACAAACTAAGCGGCGAAGGTAAAAGGATGTACCAACATGGAAAACAGAAATAGAAAAATACTTTGCGAAACAAAATCTGATAGTTAAAATCAATAACTTTAATTATAAAACCTCTTTATGAAAAAATTTCTCCTTATCAGTAATTTTCTTTTTGCTTATATTATTACTGTTTATTCACAGGACACTTTCAGCATTGCAGCCTTTGATCCCAATACCGGTGAGGTGGGAAGTGCAGGTGCATCCTGTATCGGAAATTCCAGAATTATAAGTGATGTACATCCCGGGGTAGGGGTCATTCATACCCAGGCATCATATATTTCACAAAACCAGAACTATGCCAGGACATTGATGAATTTAGGTTATACTTCACAGCAAATTATTGATTCTGTGGTAGCTAATGATTTCCAATTAAATCCTTCTGTGCGGCAATATGGTGTGGTAGAAATCGCAAATGGATCGGCTGCCTATACGGGTGTAAATTGTTTGGATTGGAAAGGTGATCTTACAGGGCCGACTTATTCTATACAGGGAAACATACTGCTTGGTCCGCAGATTATTGATTCCATGGAAGCGCAATTTTTAAGGACACAGGGCAGCCTTTCCTGCCGGCTTATGGCAGCATTGGAAGGTGCAAAAGTGCCTGGTGCCGACCAGCGCTGTCTGCCATACGGCATTTCTACATTAAGTGCTTTCTTACGGGTGGCAAAGCCAACCGACAGCCTTACACATTTATCTCTTGATCTGAATGTGCCTTCCGTGCCTATCACCCGGGTTATTGATCCTATTGACTCGCTGTTTAAAATTTACAAAGGTACAAGCGCCTATGCGGAATGCACTGTTACAGGCACCTCATTTTATAACCAGGCCGTTAAGAGAGCTTCCGTATATCCTTCGCCGGCCACAGATCTGCTTTCAGTAAAATCAGTCGTGCCTATAGAAAAAATTATAATAGCAAATGCATTAGGAAATACGGAGAAAATAATAACTGAAAACGGTGCAACTAAAATGCAACTAAATATTTCTTCTTTAAGTAAGGGAATTATTTTTCTCCAGCTTATTTATGATGGCGGTTATTCAGAAAGAATTCAATTTTTGCACCTATAGTAATATTTATTCATCAATAGGAAAAAGCGGCAGGAAGCTCTATAAGTGAACCAAACCATGAGTAACTGCCTGCACGCTTCTTCGGGGAAGATCTTAAAATGATCTTATTTATAATTCTTCTTCATTGATTTGTGTACGACGCCGGACAGATTAAAAAGTTACAAAGGCGCAAAACTTTGCATTTTTGAAGCCTTCCTCTTCTCATGAAAAACTTGCTGATCGCATCTGTTTTTACTCTTTTTTCCAATTCTGTTTTTGCTGATGAGGGAATGTGGCTGCCCATTCTTTTGCAGCAGCTTAACATTAAGGACATGCAGCAAAAAGGTTGTCATCTTTCAGCTGAAGATATCTATAGTGTGAACCACTCCAGCATGAAAGATGCGGTTCTTCTATTTGGAAGCGGATGTACCGGTGAAGTGATTTCAGCAGAAGGACTGGTGCTTACTAACCATCACTGTGGTCTGGGCCAGATCCAGTCGCACAGTACAGTGGAGCATGATTATTTGAAGAATGGTTTTTGGGCAATGAATAAAAGTGAAGAGCTCACTTGCCCTGGCCTCACGGTTACGTTTATTGTTCGGATGGAGGATGTAACACATCAAACATTAAATAATGTTACCGGTGGAATGGATCAAATAAACAGACAGACAACCATCGAGGGGAATAATAAACTGATCGCACAAAATGCTGTCAAAGGGACTCATTACGCTGCTTATGTGCGGTCTTTCTATAATGGTAATCAATACTACTTATTCATTACCGAAACTTTCCGTGATGTGAGGTTGGTTGGAGCACCACCTGAGGCAATAGGTAATTTTGGCGGGGATGAAGATAACTGGATATGGCCGCGGCATACCGGCGATTTTTCACTTTTCAGGATTTATGCTGATTCAAATAATAACCCTGCTGATTATTCTTCACATAATTTTCCTTTCAAACCAAAATACTTTTTTCCGATCTCCTTAAAAGGAGTTAGGGAAAATGATTTCACAATGGTATATGGTTTTCCCGGTAGAACCACTGAATACATTTCCAGTTATGCAGTGGATGTCACACAGCATATTTCAGATCCGGAAAGAGTAGCCATCCGCGATGTAAGGTTAAAAATATGGTGGGATGAGATGATGAAAAGCGATTCGGTTCGCATAAAGTATTCCTCAAAATATTATGGACTGAGTAATGCCTGGAAAAAGTGGCAGGGGGAAATACGAGGATTGAATAAGGCGGATGCTGTTGCTAAAAAGGCTGCTTATGAAAATATTTTTACACAAAGAATTAATAGTAACACGCAATGGAAAAATGAATACGGCAATCTGCTGCCGCGGTTAAAGCAATGCTACGACAGCATGAGCATGCTGCTGCCCGCAGTCAATTATTACAGCGAAGCCCTGATGACTCCTGAAATATTTAAAGTGGCACTTGCAATGAAACCACTTACAGACGCTGCTTCAATACAGGCAGCTAATGATGCGGAAATAACCGGTACCGTATTGAAAATTAAAAATGGACTAACAGGTTTTTATAAAGACTATTATGCTCCCGCTGATCAGGAAATGACGGCTGCGATGGTGAACCTTTTTGAAAAGAACGTCGGTTCTATATATGAACCTGGTTTGCTGACCTCATGGAATCAAAAATATTTCAGTAATGATGCCGGTAAATGGTTGTTTGATAAATCTATGCTTGATAACGATTCCCTAACGTTAGGTTTCCTGAACACTTTTAAAATAGGGCAGGAAACAAAAATAATTAATGACCCGGTTTACCAATTTGCAATTTCACTATCGGATTATTATGATTCCATTATTTCTCCACCTTATCAGAGGCTCAATGAAGAAATAAATCTGCTCAACAGAGAATATATGAAGGCTCAGATGGAAGTCTTTCCGGAAAAAAGATTTTATCCGGATGCAAACCTTACACTCCGTATTTCATATGGAGCTATCAAAGGTTATAAGCCCACAGATGCAGTTACTTATAATTATTTTACCACACTCGATGGTGTGATGGATAAATACAAGCCGAATGATGAATTTTATGATGCCCCAAAAAAGCTCATCAATCTTTATCACAAAAAAGACTATGGGGACTACGCAGACACCGACGGTACTTTACATACCGATTTTATTGCCTCGAACCATACTACCGGTGGTAACAGTGGCAGCCCGGTGATTGACGGTGACGGAAACCTGATCGGCACCAATTTCGACCGTTGGTGGGAAGGTACGATGAGTGATATTTATTTTGACCCTGATGAGTGCAGGAATATAGCCCTCGATGTCCGGTATACACTTTTTATCATCGATAAATTTGCAGGTGCAGGTTATCTTCTGAAGGAGATGAAGATCACCCGGTAATAACGGATTCTCTCTTATTATGATATTTTTTTACGATGGTTTCACAGGCTGATTCAATCATTTTGTATACAGGCAAAAATCCTTCTTCAGATCCATACCAGGGATCAGGAACAGATTGCTTTTTCCCTGGATATACTTCATCCATCAGAAGCTTCACTTCAGCTTTAACAGTTCTGCCCCGCAGAAAGAATTGTATTTCCTCAAGCACATCGCCAGCCATGGCATACACAATATCAAAATGACTAAAATCCTGAAACGTTATGCGGCGTGCGCGCTGCACCGTAATATCAATGTTAAATTTTGCGCAAGTGCTTATTGCTCTTTTGTCCGGCAATTCGCCTACATGATAGGATTCGGTACCGGCACTATCTATTTCCCAATTCAGCCCTTCCCGATCCAATATATTTCTTATAAGCCCTTCTGCCATTGGGGAGCGGCAGATGTTTCCTAAACAGACAAATAAAATTTTCATACGGCAAAGTAATGGCTAATTCTAATACTCCCGAAATTGCAATTAGCTTATGGGAAAGGAGGATAGCTAATTTTTTTATTGCACAATATGAAACCGGAGTAAACTCCACGAATCTATCGTATGATCCGGATGCTGAATTTGTTTTTTAACAATTCCATAATGCGCAGCGCTATAGTAATAAACCAAATTGCCATCTTCAACAGAAGAGCTTGAATCAATTCTTTCATACACGTTCATGTATTCATAATGGTCGTAATTTATTGGTGGCGTTATACGGATTATTCTTAAAGTATCGATTATTTTACAGAAAGAGGTGTCTGCACAAACTGCATCAATAAAGAGCGTGTCTGCTGCCTGGTCAACCAGGGAAAATAAGACCGGCTGATTAATCTCTACCTTCAGCAAGTAGTTTTTGTTAAAAGTATAGCTGGTAAGGTAAGTGTAAAAGTTTTCCAGGTAGCTTGAGATTTTCATATTGCTGTTATTTTTTCCACACGGTATCTGTACGGGTACTGTATCATACATATAGTTGGAAACAGCAATGCTATCCAGCAACAGTGTAGAATCATTTTGATAGATCCAATATGTGCCGGGCTTAAAAACACCGTAAGCTTTCAGGTTCCGTCCAGCCAATAAAGTTATAGGATCACTGTCTTTACAATCGTTGCATCCCGAACCAACTAATAACAACATAAAAATTCCAGCAAATAAAAAAATACCTGTCACCTGACTACTACAATATTTCAATGCAATAAATTATAAGTTGAATAAAAAAAATTCCATTTTCGGAAACATCGGGAAAGCTGATTAAATAAACTATTCTTCAATTAATACAATTTCTACCCTCCGGTTTTTAGCACGTCCGCGCTCGTCATTATTGTCTGCAACGGGGTTTTCGTAATTGTGGCCTGAAATGTCAAGGCGTAAAGGTTCTATATTTTTTGATATTAAATATTCCCTTACTTCCAGTGCACGCTTTTCAGACAGCGGCTGATTATAGTTCCTGGTTCCAAGGTTATCCGTATAGCCGTATAAATCACAATGATAATTTCTGTGATTTTTTAGATACTCAGCCAATGCATCTAATTCTTTTTTTGAGCTGTCAGGAATAACATACGAATCAAAATCAAAGTTTACATCAGTAAGAGTATAGAGCTCGTATTCTGCTTCCTCTTTTGCAGCGGAATCCTTTTGAGCTTTTGTAAGTGAGTTTTTTAATCCAAAGATGCTGTCAAAGTTAAGCGTATTGCTAAGGTTTAAATACTCCTTAAACCGAGGTTGTAACCTGTCTTTATCACTGCTGAACGAACCTCCTTCTAGAAATACTCCTGAGTCATATTGTGAATCCCCCACATCGCCTATGGCGATCTTCATATGATATTTTTTATATGGAATTACATAGCAGGAGGCAAGCATCACGGTGGTTAATCCATCATATTGCAAAGTATTTAACCTGGAGCGATTCAGCTTTTTTCGTTTTCGCTTGTTAATCTCGTATTGGTTATTGAATTTTTCATCTTCTTCCGAAGTAGTTTTTTGCCCTGGTACTACTTTATTTAAGACTACTTTTTTGAAATAGTCATTATCAATGAAATACCTGGAATTTTGCTTCTCATTAATAGTATTAATGGTAACTGGTAAAATTGTCTTTGGAATTACAGCAAGATTCTGGTTATGGAGTTTTTCTCCGTTAATTATAAATGCAAATACATCGTTAAATCGCGATCCAACATATTCTGAATATTCTTCAGAACCGAAAACATAAATGAATGAAATCCGATTATTGAAAGGAATAAAATCAAACTCGAGAGAGGCTATGTCATAAGTAATGCTTTTGCTGATCCGGTTTAAATCCCGGTCGCTGTTTTGACCTTTTTTAATATTCGAGTTCGTGAATTTGGTGGTTATAAACGGAGAAGTGTTGGGCCCGTTTGCATTAAAAATACTTCCAGTGGAAAGAATAATTCCTCTCCTGATTCCCAATACTGCAGAATCTGTTTGAAAGGCTGCTATGGCAAGCCGGTTTCCTGAATATTTTATATTTCCTGCACGAACGCCCTGGCCCATTAATACTTTATCAACCAGTTGATTTGCAGAATAGGAAGTATCAAAATTAATTTGTGAAAAAAGAAGACTCCTTTCACTTAATAACGCCAGCATTATAAACAGGCTGCAACGCAAAAAAAATCTATTATCGAATAGTGTCATGTAACACCGGGTACGTTACAAAATAATCAATTCAATAATAAACAGATAATCTAATTTAAATTTATAGAACGGTATCTCTTGTAAGTTTCACGCAGCAGATATGCTGCACCACAATAGGGTGTATCAAAAAAATCTGTTAGCTTTTATTTAACCATCACTTTATAATTCACAAAATGTTCATCATTAAATAAAATCACAATAAAAGCTTATACACAGATTATAGTGCAAAGAAAGTTTGACATTTCCCTCTCTAATCCAATTCTTTTTTGAACTTTGCACGCAATTTTTAGAAAGTGACCGTTAGAGCAGAAAGAAGGAGATACATGAAATTATTCAATTTTCTTACCCAGGAAATCGCTATTGATCTCGGTACCGCAAACACTGTGATCATCCATAATGATAAAGTGGTGGTGGATGAGCCATCAATCGTAGCAATTAACCGCATAACCAGTAAGGTAGTTGCCGTTGGAAAGAAGGCAATGCAGATGCATGAAAAAACTCATGATAACCTTAAGACCATCCGGCCTTTAAAAGATGGCGTAATTGCCGATTTTAATGCAGCAGAAACAATGATCCGCGAAATGATCAAAATGATCAACCCGAAGGGGTTTCTGTTTCAGCCCACATGGCGTATGGTAATCTGCATACCTTCCAGTATAACAGAGGTAGAGAAACGTGCAGTTCGTGATTCAGCGGAGCAGGCAGGTGCGCGTGAAGTTTACCTTATACACGAACCTATGGCAGCAGCGCTTGGCATTGGCATAGATGTGGAAGAGCCGGTTGGTCATATGATCATCGACATAGGAGGAGGCACTACGGGAATTTCGGTGATTGCCCTGGCGGGAATTGTATGCGATCAGTCCATCCGCGTAGCAGGAGATGAATTTACCGCTGACATTATGGATTACATCCGGCGGCAGCATAACATGCTTATAGGTGAACGGTCTGCGGAAGCAATTAAGATCAATGTAGGTGCAGCCATGATTGATATAGATGATCCGCCCGAAGATTTTGCAGTACACGGCCGCGATTTAATGACTGGAATACCGAAACAGATTACAGTTAATTATCAGGAAATTGCCCACGCTCTGGATAAATCGATTGCAAAAATTGAGGAGGCTGTTTTAAAGGCTTTAGAAACAACCCCTCCGGAGCTTGCATCAGATATTCACCGTTCCGGCCTGCATCTTACAGGCGGCGGTGCATTACTCCGTGGACTTGATAAGCGGCTCTCTTTAAAAACCAAACTGCCGGTAACTGTTGCCGATGATCCATTGAGGGCAGTGGTAAGAGGTACTGGAATTGCACTTAAAAATATTGCCCGTTTCCCATTTCTTATGACTTGATTAGAATGTCTGAATGGCTTTAGTATTAGACGTTATAGCAGATTGCCCTGTCACTACCATAGGCTAATATCCTCTAATTGCAATGCGTAATTTATTTATTTTTATTTACCGGAATTACGCATTCTTTTTTTTTCTGTTATTACAATCCATCTGCATTGTATTAATTGTCTGGAATGAAAATTACCACCAGGCTGCTTTTCAAAATCTTGCTGATGAATGGGTCGGAAGGTCCTATAAGGCTTATAATCAGGTTACAGAATATCTTCGATTAGGTGATGAAAATTCCCGCTTATCCAAAGAGAACGCGAGGCTCCGGATGCTTATGCCGTCTTCTTTTTACACGGATACTTCAAATGTCTATTCTAAAACTGATTCTATTCACCGGCAGCTGTATACTTATATTCCGGCCCGCGTGATAGAAACAACAACCAATCGTATGAAAAATTACATCATGATAGATAAGGGGAAAAACGATGGTGTGGCACCGCGCATGGCAGTTATCAGCCCTGATGGAATTGTAGGTATTGTAAAAAATGTCTCTGCCCATTTTGCAACCCTTTATTCAGTTTTACATCAGGAGGTAACAATCAGCGGACGTGTGAGGCAAAATGGAAGCCGGGGCACCATTCGATGGGACGGTGGCAATCCGGATTACGTGATTTTAGCCGATATTACCCGGATGGAAAAGCTCCGTCAGGGTGATACTATTTACACAAGTGGCGTTTCAAGGCTGTTTCCCGACAATGTACCGATAGGGACTATTGATCAATTTTCGCTTAAGCCGCCGGGTAATTTTTATGACATTACCGTAAGATTATCAACAAACTTCCGCCGCCTGGATTATGTATATGTAGTAAATTATATGATGCATAGCGAATCGGATTCCCTTATGAACCGGACATTGGAAAATGATAAATAGAGTCCCTGTGCATATTGTCCGTTTTATATTGCTTGTTTTAGGACAGGTTTTAATCCTGAATAACATTCATTTACACGGTTTATTCAATCCTTACATTTACCCATTGTTTATTTTATTACTCCCTTTTCAGACTTCAAGAGGGTTACAATTGCTACTGGCATTTCTGCTGGGCTTAGTAATTGACTTTTATTCAGGAACAGGGGGATTGCATGCTTCTGCCTTAACTGTAGTAGCATTTTTACGTCCCTATCTGATCATTGCTATGAAACCAAATGATGGTTACCAGCCTGAAGACCGGCCAACTATCTCCAGTATGGGATTTACCTGGTTTTCCATTTATGCCTCTATACTTATATTTGTTCATCACCTCTATTTCTTTATAATCGAAACACTTAGCCTTCAGCAAATTTTTTTCGTTTTTTCCAAAATAATAATAAGTGCCGCTGTATCAGTTTTGCTGATGATTCTGCTCCAATATGTTTTTTACAGAAGAAAGAAAACACGTCTTGTATAAGACATTATTTTTCCCGGAAATAATACGTCCAAAAATTTCTCAGAAGGAAGAAAATGTAACGGAAGCGTCATTAATCCTCTTTAAAACATTTTAACATAACCAGTTTGCTTTACTTAATTTTCTGGTTTTTTTTACATAAAATTTATATTAGGATTTATTTCCGATAATAAATCTTTATTAATAGCCAGATATATTGTTAATCATTTTTTAATGTGTTCTAAAGTGCCGATTGACCCAGGCCTTTCTTTGAAATGTAGCAGATGTTAAAAAGTTGCTATGGCATGGTAGTTGAAAAATGGGACCTGAATAAAATATTCGCTATCATGAAAAATCTAAAGTTAAGTCTTACCATTTTGCTTCTTGCAGGTATAGGAGTATTCTCTGCATGCCAGAAAGATCAAATGAATACAGATCTGCAAAATGAGGATATTACTCGGGAAGCAAATGTTGCTTTTGCCGACCACCAATCCGCATATGTAGATGCACTTACACAGGCGGTAAGCTGGAATGTAATAACTCCGCTTAATTCGGCCAGTGTGCTGTCGCCCTGTAGTACTGTAACCTATGACACTTCCAGCGTCGTGAAAACGGTTACTATCGATTTTGGCAGTGTCCCTTGTCAGGTTCCAAACGGTGAAGAATTTCGCCAGGGAACTTTAATTATTACATGGACGGGCAATATGCTCGATTCGGGAACAGTAAAAACAATTACTCCTCAAAACTATTATGTAGGTGATTCTGCTTCCAGGATGAATAAGTTTGAATTTTCCAAGACCATTACCAACATGGGTAAAAATGAAAAAGGCAATACTCATTTCCTCGTTGAAATGAAAAATGCAACGCTCACTTTATGGGATGGAGGAACTATTACCTGGAACGGAAATCATGACCGCGAATGGGTACAGGGAGCACAAACCCCAAACAGAAGTGATGATGTATTCTTAATTACCGGAGGAAGCAATGGTATTGATCGCAAAGGCGAACCATTTACTGCAGAAATCCTAAAGCCACTTCGTAAAGATGATTGTGAATGGATAGTAAGTGGAACAAAAATAGTTACACATGGAGACAATTCCTCCAGGACTATTGATTACGGTGATGGAAATTGTGATGACCTTGCAACCGTAACATTAAGCAACGGCACTACCAGAACTATTCATATTGATAAGCCATAACAAATAAATAATTTGGAATGAAGGGGGAAATCTTCGAAAGAAGGTTTCCTTTTTTTATTAAAATAAAGTGCCAGATTGAAATAACCCCACTAAGTATATTTTAAACAGCGAAGCTTTCTCCGCAGGCGCAGGTTCTTGTAGCGTTCGGGTTTATGAAATGGAATCCTTTACCATTCAGTCCATCTGAAAAATCCAGTTCTGTTCCGCATAAATAAAGAAAACTCTTCAAGTCACAAACCAGCTTCAATCCTTTATCCTCAAAGACCTGGTCCTCTTTTTTTAATTCATGGTCAAAGTCCATTTTATAAGATAGTCCGCTGCATCCACCCCCTACTACACTAACACGAATAAAATAGGGCTCATTTAAATTTGTTTCCTGAACAAGAGATTGAACTTTCGACTTTGCCTTGTTACTGATTGTAATCATTTGAATATATTTTAACTAGGTAATCTAAACAATGGTACTACGATTTAAATATTACATCGTGAAGTTTACTTTCTGACTTCTTCTATCTCTCTAATAATTATATCTTTTTTATGTGTTTCCCACAAAGAGCTTCGTTCCCTGATCTTCTTCACACTTTCAGTAACATACTGAATAGCATAATTAACTTCTTCTTCAGTATTAAATCTGCCAACAGAAAACCTTATAGAAGAATAAGCAAGCTCATTACTTAATCCTAACGCCTTTAATACATAAGAAGGTTCCAGCGATGCAGAAGTACAGGCACTTCCGGATGCTACAGCAATATTCTTACTTAAGGCTATCATCAGGCTTTCACTTTCTACATGCTTAAAGGAAAGATTGGTAATGTGTGGTAACCGGCGTTCAGTGTCACCATTAACATAAACTTCTTCCTGTTTTAATAATTCCTTCTCCAATTTATCACGCATTTTCTGTTGGTACGCAGCCTCGGCCAGCATTTCATTTGCACAAATTTCTGAAGCCATGCCGAAACCCGCAATGCCGGGAACATTTAACGTACCTGACCGCATTCCTCGTTCATGCCCTCCTCCATCTATTTGGGCGGTTATCCTTACCCTTGGATTTCTTCTTCGCACATACAGGGCGCCAACTCCTTTTGGACCGTAAATTTTATGAGCTGAAAAAGAAAGCAGATCGATACCATCAGCCTCCACATCTATATTTATTTTACCTGCCGCTTGAGTTGCATCGGTATGGAACAGAACATGGTGTTTTCTGGCCACTTCTGAAATTTCTTTAACAGGCTGAAGAATACCGATCTCATTATTACCATACATGATGGAAACTAAAATCGTCTTATCAGTAATGGCATTTTCCAATTCCTTTATATCAATTCTGCCTTTTTTATCTACCTGCAGGTAAGTAATGTTAGCTCCATATTTCTCCAGGTGCTTACACGCATCCAATACGCTTTTATGCTCCGTAACAACGGTGATAATATGATTTCCTTTCGAAGCGAACATTTCAAAAACACCCTTTAAAGCAAGATTATTCGATTCAGTTGAACCTGAAGTAAATATAATTTCTGTTGGGCTTGCATTAATAAGACGGGCGCACCGTTCCCGGGCATGATCAACTGCCTCTTCACCTATCCATCCAAAGGCATGAGTGCGACTTGCAGCATTTCCAAATTTTTCCGTGTAGTAAGGCAACATTACTTCCAATACCCTTGGATCTACGGGTGTAGTAGCACTGTTATCCAGGTAAATCGGTAGCTTTATCATATCTAATCTACACGCGAATTTAAAGAAAAGTTTAACCCTGATTACATTTGCATGCAAAAGATCGAGCATATAGGCATCGCTGTAAAAAATCTGCAATCATCAAATGATTTATATAAACAGATTTTAGGAATAGAGCATTATAAGTTGGAAGCCGTACCGGCTGAAAGCGTTATTACCTCTTTTTTTAAGGTAGGAGAAAATAAAATTGAGCTGATTGAATCAGCCGATCCGAATGGGGTAATATCAAAATTCATTGAAAAAAAAGGAGAAGGTATCCATCACATTGCATTTTCAGTACAAGATATTTTTGAAGAAATGGAGCGCCTCAGGAATGCAGGATTCTTATTGCTGAGTGAGCAACCTAAACTCGGAGCAGATAATAAGCTGGTGTGTTTTGTACATCCAAAAAACACAAACGGGGTGTTGGTGGAATTATGCCAGGAGATAATAAAACGTTAGGTTCTGAATGAAAATAATTGTTGAAACACCACGCCTGATTTTGCGGCAATTTGTACCTGATGATTACTATGATGTTTTCGATCTGAACAATGACCCGGAAGTAATGAAGTATGTAAGCGGCAAATCTTTTGACTCCTTAGCGGCTGCAAAAAACTTTATGGATCATTACGGGGAATATGAAAAATATGGTATGGGAAGATGGGCGGTAATTTTAAAATCGACATATGAATTTACAGGTTATTGTGGCTTAAAATTTCAGGCTGAGTTGGGTGTTGACGGGGAAGTTAATCTGGGTTACCGTTTTTTTAAAAAGTTCTGGGGACAAAAGATAGCCACGGAATCTTCCCTGGCATCAATAGATTATGGATTTGAACAACTGAATCTTAAGCAGTTGGGAGAGTGATGAAAGAAAATAGTGCATCTATAAGTGTTCTAAAACACTGCGGAATGCACCTCGTAAAGGAAATGCAGTTTCATGAGCATCCCAGCCTGTATTTTCAAATCGATAATATAAATTGGAAAGAAGAACCCTATATTCCTATCGATTGTAATTTTTACGATGAGATGGAGGCAATTGCTACTATAAAAAGTGAATGTGAAATTGTCTTTTCAAATTCGGTTGGCGCTACAATAAAGATATGTGGCCATATCAAAACTTTTTTAAACCGGAACGGTGAGGAGTTTGTGGAGCTTTCAGACAAACGAATGATTCGGCTCGATAAATTAATAAGCGTTAATGGTAAGCTTTTGCCAAAAACCGGTGGGTGTAATCCTGCTTCAGCTAAGAATAAAATCTGACACCTTTAAAAATTTTTGACAGCGGCATTGATAACTTCTTTCTAAAGTATAAGAAGGATTTAGAATACCACCCAGGACATTTCAGGACTCCTTATCTGATGTTTTTACTATTTAATAGTAAGAATTATGAAATTATTGCGGTGTCCGCTTAAAAAATTTGTATATTTTTGTACCTATTAATGGGTAACCATATTTGTTACCATAAACTATTAAATTATGAGAGATCTCTTCTTAACTACTGCTTTTCGTGTAATCTTGGCCTGCTTTGCAGGGTCATTGATTTTTCCCACAAAAAATATATCAGCACAATTAATTACTCCAACCCTGGGTGTGCGAACGCCGCTTAATTCAGATTATATCGGTTACAATGGCATGAATACTATCCACAGCGGCGAGTGGTGGAATGAGCCCAATCTTATGAGCCATACGCCACTCTTGAAGCCTAAGACCCTTCGCTATCCTGCAGGATCTCCTGCTAATTGGTGGGATTGGAAAATAGGATGGTTTATCAACCGGCCCGACCTGCCTCAGAAGTATAAAGACATGACACAGCGGGCAAATACCCTGGAAAACTTTAAAAAAACCCTGGATAGCTGCCATGCCACTACTATGTTCGATCTCAATATGCTCACAGCTACCCTGCAGGATCAACTGGCCATGCTAAAACATGCTGCCGCAATAGGCATGGCTGTTAAGTATGTTGAATTGGGAAACGAATTTTATATTCTTGGTGACAATGGGGGTGCCGGAGATGGCGATTCAGCACTGATTTTACAATATTATCCTACGGCTGATGTCTATGGCGATTCTGCCACCACCTGGATAGATTCCATACACCATTATTTTCCGAATGCAAAAGTAGCTGCACAGGGCACCTTCAATAAAAGCTCAAATGATAGAAGGACAACCTGGGATTCACTTACTGCTACCACTTTACGCCACGAGGATGCAATAACCTACCATTGTTATTATGCAGGGGAAAATCCAGGCACCTTAACCTATGGCGTTTACACAGCCGCGGATATTCCTGAATTTATGTGGAGACCTTTCGATGCCTGGGATGTTCTCAGCCATAAGGACCTTCCATTTTTAAGACAGGGAGACGAAGCGTGGATTACAGAATACAATCTCGATGATCTAAAAAAACCGGTCCATGGCTCCTGGGGGCATGCGCTATTCCTTGCAAATTATACCATGCAATTTCTGCAAGACTGGCGAATAAAAATTGTGGATTGTCATGACATGGTAGGCTCCGCTGAGCATGCTTCTTTTTTTGAAAGCGTGAGTGGCTTCACCTTTAACACTGATGATGGCTATTTGCCGCCTCCCAACCCTCCTGCAACTAAAAAATGGGGGCTTACCGCGGGGGGAATAATTATGAAGCTTATGGGAGAAACCTATGAAAAGAAACAATACGTTGCTCCTTTACTTTTCAATACCGGCCCTACCATAACATTTAATGATGAAGCTAATTTGCCTGTAACTTATCCGGCATTATTTGGCTTTTTATTTTCAGACAATGCTTCTTCCGCAGTTATCGTATTAAATCTTTCCAATAAACCATATAAGATATATACAAAAAACATTTTTCCTGCAGGAGGAAACTACGACAAATATGATTCGGATCCATTAAATTATATCGCAGACGATAGCCAGGTAGAGCACATTACCGGGAGCCTAACGGTTGATAGCACTTGTATTTTATTAAAGCCTTACTCCATCACACGCATCTCAGCAAATACAGTTCCTGCCCCCCCTTCGGCAAAGGTAGATATTGTTGCCAGCGGGCCTACTACCTTTTGCTTAGGACAAAATGTGCAGCTGGATGCAGGTCCCGGTTATGCAGCTTATCAGTGGTCAACGGGTGCAGCAGGTCCTACTATTACAGTAAGTGATTCGGGCAACTATTGGGTTCGTGTCTGGACGGCGTTAAATGGCTATGCTACCGGTGATACAATTGCAGTAAGAATTAATCCACTACCGAAAAAGCCGCACATTAATCCAAGCGGAGTCCGTGATTTTTGTGACGGTGGAAATGTGGTGCTAAGTCCAAGTTTTGATCTTAGCGGCTATAGTGTTTTATGGAATAACGGAGCTACCACTCCTTCTGTTACCATTACCATCAGCGGAAATTACTGGCAAACCATTACCGATCAAAATGGTTGTAAGATGAATTCAGATTCTGAAGTAGTAACTGTTTATGCCCTGCCGCATGCTACTATCTCACCCAAAGGTCCTGTTACTACGTGTAAAGGAACCGCCGTAACATTGGACGCAGGGGCAGGCTACAAAACATATACCTGGTCTAATGGAAAAGTGGGACAAACCAACAGTATTTCTTCAAGCGGAACGTATTCGGTTACAGTAACGAATGACCATAATTGTATTGGAAATTCAACGAATGCAGTTACCGTCTATGTAGATACCATCGCTATACCCATTTTAACCCCGAGTGGTCCCACCACCTTTTGCCAGGGTACTACTTTTTTTATAAGTGCACCTTCAGGATATAAATATCAATGGCTGAAATCGGGGATCAACATAAACGGAGCCACCAGTCAGGTTTATTATGTTACCGCCAATGGTAGCTATAAAGTAACCATAACAGATAATAATGGCTGCTTTGCCACTTCTGCTCCTGTCTCCGTTACTATTAATGGGTTGCCTGCCCCAAAGATCACGGTAGCGGGAGGCATCAGTATTTGCCAGGGTTCAAGCACTACCCTATCGGTTACTTCCACATACAATTCATACTTATGGAACACAGGCGCCACTACTCAAAGCATTCCGGTCACTACTGCTGGAAATTACTGGTGCACTATAACCAATTCAAACGGATGTGCAGGCACCACACCTGTGCAAACCATTATCGTTAATCCCTTGCCTGTACCCGTTATTTCGGCTACAGGTGCCACCTCCTTTTGCAATGGAGGGAGCGTAACGTTAGATGCAGGTTCTGGTTATAATAGTTATAATTGGTCGAATGGAAAAAATACGCAAACCATTAGTGCAACCACGACCGGAAGCTACGGCGTAACTGTTACTGATTTAAATGGCTGTTCAGGAACCGCTGTAACTCCAATAGACGTCACCGTTTGGACACCTCCGGTTCCGGTTATTACTTCCAATGGTCCTTCTACTTTTTGCCAGGGAGCCAATATTTATTTAACCACCCTATCAGGTTATCAATATCAATGGACAAAAGCAAGTGTAGCAATAAGCGGAGCAACACAGCAAACTTATTATCCTACCTCTTCAGGTACTTACAAGGTAACAATAACTGACACTCACGGTTGTTCGCAAACATCGGATGCTTCAACTATTACTGTTAACAGCAATCCGACACCTACCATAGTTTCTTCTGCGGGAAGTGGGATTTGTTCAGGTTTAAGCACTACATTAAGCTTAAACACATCTTATTCCTCTTACCAATGGTCAACAGGCGCATATACTGCATCTATAAATGTTGTCACGGCAGGAAATTATACCTGCACCGTTACAAATTCAAATGGATGCGCTGCAACCTCCCCCGTGCAGACCATTACCGTTAATTCCCTACCTGCGCCAATTATTACTGCTCAGGGGCAGGTTTCATTCTGTAATGGAGGAAGCGTAACTCTCGACGCCGGTAGCGGATATACTAAATACAGCTGGTCAAACGGAAAAGGAACACAAACAGTTAGTGTAACTACTGCAGGAAGTTATTCCGTAACCGTTACAAATCCTAACGGATGTACCGGCACATCATCGCCTGCTGTTGTTACGGTTTGGGATGTGGCTGTGCCAACGGTAAATTCCAACGGACCTACCACATTTTGCACGGGAAATTCTGTGCTGCTTTCAACGAGCTCCGCCTATTCCACTTATCAATGGCTAAAGAGCAGTGTTAATGTAAACGGGGCGACCAATAGCACTTATATAGCAACTGCATCAGGCACGTTTAAAGTAATTGGGGGAGACTCACATGGGTGTACTAAAACCTCATCAAATTCCGTAAGTGTAACCGCAAATAAACTTCCTGCTGCTACCATTTCTGTTATCGGATCGTTAAACGTTTGCAACGGAAAAACAGTTACGCTCAACGCAAAAACCGCCATTGGTTATCATTATCAATGGCAATTGAATGGGAATAACATAGCTGGTGCAACCGGAAGCAGCTATATAACAGGTATTCCGGGAAATCACACTTATATGGTAACAGACGGTAATGGGTGCTCCGCCACATCAGCCGCCAAAACTGTTACCAGTAACTGTAAAACATCAGATATCAATGAAGGGAACAATTCAGGAGCAGGTATGATAGTTTACCCCAATCCGGTTACAGACGTGCTGACCGCAAAAATTGTATTTACTAGTGAGTCCGGTGGAATGTGTACTCTGCAAATCAGGAATGTTTTGGGTGAATTAATTTTTGCTCAAGATAAACCCGTGAATAATAAAGTGCTTGTGGCAACAATTAATATAAATACTGCAATACCACAAGGTCTTTACATTATATCAGTTAAAAAGGATAAAGAGATATTCTTTACAGAATTTATCGTGGATTGACGTTCTGTTTTGGTCCTTGAATTATCTTAAAAGGCCATCAAATCACGATGGCCTTTTAGCTTTTTATGCCTTAACGTGCACCATGTATTTTTGATCAGAATTTTAAATCTATAAAAGCAATTTCCGGTATAGAAGCTATTTTATTTATTAAGAAAAACCGGAAACGCTATGTTTAAAATATTAACCCAGCCTGGTGCATAGCTTCCCCATAATTCAGATCAATTAATAAAATGCTTCATTTGCAGAAAGGCATTTTAGCATTATCATAAGCATGGCAAAAAATCAGGCAAAACCTAATTACAAATTTCGCGACTTGAAAGTATTTGGTCCCGCCGATCCTCTGGCTGAGAGTAAGCGTAAATACCAGCAGGTGCTGGAAGAATCTGATATTGTTTATATATATGCAGAGTTGTCTCTTTTTAATAAAAGGTTCGACCAGGATGAGTGGACTGTTAACGTTAGCCTGAAGGCTTTTTCTGAAGGCGGAAAAGAATTATGTGATCTAAAAGTAAGCCGTATTGTAAGGTCTGATGAAAATATTGTTTATTTCCGTGAAGGATGGGGTAGTACCGGGCCGGGAATATTTTGGAAAAAAGGGAAATATTTCTGGGAGGCCTGGGTTGACGGCGAGTTATTAGGTATCAAAACTTTTTATGTAAACAATGGAGGAAGAGTAACAGCAGAAATAAATCCCTATTTCAAAATTCAGTCATTAAAGCTTTATGAAGGTCCTAATAGTGGAATCCCCCTGGAGCAGCGCAGGTATCTGAAAAAGTTCAATAAAGATGAAACAAGATATATATGGGTGGAACTGGTCATTCAAAATTTTTATGAAGAAAAGGGCTGGCCATGCGAAATTTTTTTCGATTTCTACAATGATGCTGCACAGCTCAAAGGGCAGTGCATAGAGCTCCATTTTGCTGATACCGAAGTAAACGGTTTATACACTATTACCACCGGCTGGGGATCAGATACTAAAGGCACCTGGTATGCCGATCATTTTCTCCTGGAAGTAGTGTTTATGGATCAGATTATTAGCAAAATCCCTTTCACCGTAGCCGAAACTTTTGAAGAAGGTGTGGTAGTTGTAATAGATCAGGTTCTTTTACAGCAGACAAGTCAATCAAGTGATCACATTGAAACTGCTGAGCAGCTGGTTGAAAAGCTTGACGGGCTCATTGGACTGCAATCAATAAAAACAAAGATTCACGATTATCTGAAATTTTTGGAATTTACTAAGCTTCGTGCAGAAAAAGGGTTGCCGGATACGGAAAAATTAAATCTTCATTTCGTATTTACCGGAAATCCCGGAACAGGAAAAACTACAGTTGCCCGGCTACTGGGTACTATGTACGCCAGGATGGGTTTACTTACAAAAGGACATTTGGTAGAAGTGGATCGTGGCGATCTGGTGGCGGAATATATCGGGCAAACGGCTCCTAAGACTAAAGAAGTAATTAATCGGGCGAGGGGCGGAGTCCTTTTTATTGATGAGGCGTATGCCCTGGCACGAAAAGCAGAAGATAGCAAAGACTTTGGAAAGGAAGTGATTGAAATATTGGTAAAGGAACTAAGCGATGGTAAGGGAGATCTTGCAATAATTGTAGCAGGTTACCCTGAAGAAATGGATATATTTCTCAATTCAAACCCGGGACTGAAGTCGCGCTTTGGAAAGTTTTTCGAGTTTCCCGATTATACTCCTCAGGAACTTGCTGCAATAGCACAATATGCAGCTGCGGAACGCTCACTCTCATTTACATTTGAAGCCAGCAAATATCTATATGAAAAACTGGTAGCAGCTTATAGAAGCCGGGACCGTTCTTTTGGCAATGCACGGATGGTAATGGCTTTGATTGAAGAGGCTAAAATGAATATGGGTCTTCGCGTAATGACGCTGCAAAACCCCAAATCTCTAAGCAAAGAAATGTTTTCTACACTGGAAAGAGAGGACTTTCAAAGAATTTTTGCAATAAAGGAAAAAGTAACACCTGATATACCTGTAGATGAATTGGAATTAAAAGAAGCAATTGGTGAACTGAATTCACTTATTGGCATGGATCACATAAAAAATGAGATCAATGAAATGGTGAAGCTTGTTCGCTTCTATAGGGAAGAAAGAAAAGATGTATTAAGCAGATTTTCGCTTCACAGCGTATTTATGGGGAATCCAGGCACGGGAAAAACTACCGTAGCCCGTATCACCGCCCGCATCTATAAGGCCTTAGGGTTGCTGGAGCGGGGCCACCTTATTGAAACAGACCGACAGGGATTGGTTGCAGGGTATGTTGGTCAGACAGCTCTTAAAACTTCGGTAATAATTGATTCGGCAAAAGGAGGGGTGCTGTTTATTGATGAAGCTTACAGTCTCAGCACAGGTTCGGGGAATGATTTTGGAATGGAAGCTATTGAAACCCTGCTAAAAAAAATGGAAGATCTAAGGGACCAGCTGGTGGTGATTGTAGCGGGTTATACAGGAAACATGAATTATTTTCTCGATTCAAATCCAGGTTTAAAATCCCGGTTCGATAAGATTTTTATATTTAATGATTATTCACCTGAAGAGTTGTATGCGATTGCGCTTCTGATGCTGAGTAACGAAAATCTGACACCTGACTCGGAGGCTGCGGAGCACCTCAAAAAATATTTGCAGGTGATCTATGATAAACGGGATAAATATTTTGGAAATGCAAGAGCCGTTAGAAGAATAGTTGAAGAGACAATCAAGAATCGTGACCTAAGAGCTTCTTCCATACCTAAAGAAGAACGCACAACCGAATTGCTTTCTAAAATTATTTATGCGGATGTAGAGGAATTTAAGCTAGGTCAACAGGTATCGGATGTAAGGAAACGGATTGGTTTTAGTTTACCCGGAACAACCTGATTTGTCAATAATCGCCGATATGATTGAATTAGAAATACCAGAGACAAAACAGTTTTCTAAATTCTTATTGGCTCATTTCAGATATAACGGCAATGGAATAGCCCTACACAAAGTTTCCGACCGTAAGGCATCTTAAGTTTAAGTAAGGAAACACAGGAATTATTTCGCAGTTACCATCAACACGAGCAATCGGTGTTGCTTTTTTAAATAATCAGCTCATAAATTATCTGAATCTGTTTTAGACCTACATTTGTCAAAACGTATTTATGGTATTACTTGAAATCTGGTTTCCACAGATCCTTATAATTACTGGTGCAATTGGAGTAATTTATTCCTTTATAAAAGCCTTCGGGCCACCTAAAAAAAATCATGAACATACTGATGAGCATGCTCACCACTAAAATGAAAAACTTTCAAAATACCTATTGTTTTGGAAGAAAAAACCTAATAATCATTCTTACCTGCTAATTTATTGATAGTCCGGTTTAAAATTATTTCTTACCAGATACATAGTTCGGAGTATAATACGCCCAGGCCATACACGAAAAAAACTCTTTCAGAAATTTTGTTTTAAGAATTATGTATTAATACGTACGTTTGATTCTAACCATTTTATTGTAACCAAAAAAAACCATTCCTAAATGAAAAAATTTTACGTTTACGCGGCGGGGATAACCTTATCGTTATTTTCCTTCGCGCATAAAACCTGGGCACAGCAGCAACCCGTTCCTTTTAGCATCATTAATTCAGGAACTATTAACTTCTCAGAATTAGCACAGCAGGAATTAAAAAATCCGCCGGCAGTAGTTTTCCGCAACCGGGAAAATGAGCCCGAAAACGTAGTTACATCCAGTAGCATTGCTCCTATTCCTGCAGATGCTGTTGAGACTACGATTGCGCTCCCTAACCAGGCAGCTCCTGTTGCTCCTTCACCGGCTCCAGTGATCACCTTTAATGGACTGCTTGATAATAATACGCTTATTCCGCCTGATGTAATGGGTGTGGCAGGTTCGAATCATGTTATGGAGACCATCAATACCCAGTACCGTATCTCTACTAAAACGGGTGGAATAGTAAGCACCTTAAGCCTTTCCTCTTTCTGGTCAGGTGCCCCAAATACTTCCTTTTTTTCTGATCCGCGACTGCTTTATGATCCAATAAATAATAAATGGCTCACCTGCATCATTGGCCAGCTGACAAGCAATAACCACTATGCTTTTTACATTGCCGTATCTCAAACAGATGATCCAACCGGAACATGGTTTGAATACGTGCTGGATACAGGGTCAGGAAGTGATCTTCCTGATTATCCTTCTATGGGTTTTAATACCAATTGGGTGGTAATTACCGATGATAACTTCTCGGGTGGATTTAGCTGGAATAAAGAAGATATCTGGGTCATGAACCGTGCAAGCTTGTACAGTGGAACATTAGGTACTGCGTCCCGTTTTACCGATAATACCCACATCCAGGTAATCTTTCCGGCTGCCACGCTGGATGCGAGCCAAACCACGGAATACCTGATCAGCGATGCAACGAACAGCAACTCCGGAGGTTTTGGATATGTAAAGGTTGCAAACATAACCGGCAGTGTTGGCTCGCCTGTTTATAACACCGGTGTTACTATTGGCACAAATCATCCCTGGAGCAATTCAGCGATTGATGTAAAGCAAAAAGGAAGCACCAAGCTTATTGAATCAGATGACCAGCGCTTCATCAGCTGCATCTATCGCAATGGTTCTTTGTGGGGTTCCCACCATGTGTATCTTCCTGCTACTAATCCTACGCACAGTGCAGCTGATATGTGGCAGATTGATCCGGCACGCAATACAGTGCAGCAATTTATCCGTGTGGAAGATGCTACCGGAAATACCAATTATTATTATCCCTCTATGGCGGTAAATTCCAATAACGATGTGCTGATGGGCTATACGCTTTCAGGAACCAATGATTATGCGAGTGGAGGCTATTCTTTCAGAGCCGGGACTGATGCAGCAAATACCATTCAATCTAACTTCACCTTTAAGGCAGGTTTGGCTTCATACTTTAAAGATTTTGGATCAGGCAGAAACCGCTGGGGAGATTATTCCATGACCTCTGTAGATCCTGTTGACGGAAGCTTCTGGACATTAGTGGAATGGGCACAGACCGGAAACAACTGGGGAACCGTTTGGGCTAATGTTGCCGGAGGTGGCGGAACATCCTGCACCGATAATTTTGAACCGAACAATTCGAAGGGTGCTGCAGCTCCAATTTCGGTGAATACCGATATCACGGCCTTAATCAGCTCTTCAACAGATAAAGACTTTTATAGCTTTGCTAATAGCGTAAGTCAGCCTAACATTCAGGTTACGCTTTCATCGCTGCCAGCGAATTACAATTTATTTCTTTTTAATCCCAGCGGCACGCAGGTAGCTTCGTCAAAAAATAGCGGAACAGCTAATGAAAAGATTATTTTTAATACTTCTGTAGCTGGAACGTATAAGATAAAAGTAGTTGGCGTAAGCGGAGCTTTCAATAGCTCCTCCTGTTATACACTAAACGCATCTATCAGCAGCACGCCTTTCCGGTTAACAGATATTGCATCGGGTAATACGCTGGACAGTAAAATGATCAGCATTTACCCCAACCCTACCACCGGAAATATGACAATCGATTTCAGTGCTTTGAAATCAGGCCAGGCCCAACTAATCATGTACGACATGCTGGGTAAGCAGGTATATATGCAAAATGCTAATGTGTTCGAAGGAATCAACCACTTCACCATTCAGCCTGATCAATTGACCTATGGGTTATACATGATTGAAGTTAAGTGTAATGGAACCTCGGAGCATTCGAGAGTAATGATCCAGAAATAGTTCTAAATCCTTAAAGCGCCATTCAATTTTTGGATGGCGCTTTATTATTTTTAAGTTGTCAGCTAATAGCTTCGTATAAGCTTGTACAGAACTATACCTGGATTCTTTTCATTCAAAAAATACATTTACCTTTGCCCTTCTCTCACTTTTTAAATAATTAATGGAATACAATACGCAGCGTCCGAAGCTGTTGATCAGCGAATATGGACGTATCATTCAGAATATGGCGCGCTATGCTGCCACAATAGAAGACCAAAACGAACGCAACGCAACAGCCCGGGTTATAATTGAGCTTATGAGCCAGGCAAATCCTGCGTTTAAAAATATTGAAGAATACAAGCATAAGTTGTGGGATCACCTGATTATGATCAGTGATTTCAAGCTGGTAGTAGATTCTCCTTATCCATTTCCGGAAAGAAGAAATATAGAAGTAAAATCCAATGAACCTTTACCGTATCCCAAGCATAAAATTAAGTTTCGCCACTATGGCAAAAATCTTGAAACTCTGGTTGAGAAGACAAAAGATGTAGATCCTGAAAAACGGAATGGCCTGGCTTACGTGGTTGCCAATTATATGAAATTGGTATATGCCAACTGGAACAAGGAAACGGTAAGTGATGATCTGATACGACAGGATCTTAAATCCATGTCGAAAGGCTTGCTGGAACTGGATCAAAATTATAATTTCGAAGTACCCGTGCCAGGACCTAATTCTCAATTTTCATTCAAGCCTCAAAAGAAAAATTTTGCGAAAGGCGGATTTGCGAAAAAGAACCGGCCATTCAATGGAAGTAACAATCGCTTTAAGAGAAGAAATAATCCTCCTGCCCGCTAAATATCCTCATCAGTAAATTAATTTATTGTTGGGTCTACAAAGTGTTTATAAAACATATGCAATTGTCCTTCAATTAATCAGCATATTGTTGGTGAATTCTCTCAGCACTGATTATGGATGCATTTAAAATTGAAGGTGGCCTGAAACTGAAAGGCACCATTGTTCCGCAAGGCGCAAAAAATGAAGCATTGCAAATTCTCTGCGCTACCCTTCTTACCGGTGAAAAAATTACCGTTTCTAATATTCCCGATATCAGTGACGTGAATATGGTTATCAGCCTGTTAAAGGACCTGGGAACTGAAGTGAAAAAACTTTCGGAAGGAATATATTCCTTCCAGACCAAAAACATAAACCTCGATTTTCTTTATACTAAGGAGTATGCTCAAAAGGCCGCAAAACTTCGGGGCTCTATTATGATCCTCGGCCCGCTGCTGGCCCGTTGCAAAAAAGCTTACATACCGCGACCGGGCGGCGATAAAATCGGGAGGAGAAGGCTGGATACTCACTTTTTGGGCTTTGAGAAATTAGGGGCGAAATTTAATTTCGATGCAAAAGAAAATTCTTTTACCGTTGATGCATCCGAGCTGAACGGCGCTTACCTTTTGCTCGATGAGGCATCTGTAACCGGAACGGCGAACGTATTAATGGCGGCCACCCTCGCAAAAGGCACCACTACCATTTTTAATGCTGCCTGTGAACCTTATATCCAGCAGCTGTGTAAAATGCTGAAGAGCATGGGTGCAAAGATTGAAGGATTAGGAAGCAATCTTTTGAAAATAAAAGGGGTAGAAGCCCTGCATGGCTGTGAGCATCGAATGTTAAGCGATATGATTGAGGTCGGGAGCTTTATAGGTCTTGCCGCTATGACGCAATCTGAAATACTGATTAAAAACGCACAGTCAGAACACCTCGGAATAATTCCTGATACCTATAGAAGATTAGGAATAGAAATGGAGATACGCGGCGAAGATATTTTTATTCCTGCACAGGAATCTTACAAGATTCAAACATTTATTGATGGCAGCATCCTTACTATTGCTGATGCAACCTGGCCTGGCCTTACGCCTGATCTTTTGAGTGTGATGCTGGTGGTGGCAACCCAGGCCAAAGGGACCGTACTGATCCATCAAAAAATGTTTGAAAGCCGGTTATTTTTTGTAGATAAATTAATTGATATGGGTGCTCAGATTATCTTATGTGATCCGCACCGCGCAGCAGTGATTGGGATGAACCGCCAGCAACCTCTGCGGGGCATCTCTATGACTTCTCCGGATATCCGTGCTGGAGTTGCGCTTTTAATAGCCGCGATGAGCGCAGAAGGAACCAGTACCATAAATAATATTAACCAGATAGATCGCGGTTACCAGCGGATAGATGAGCGATTGAATAATTTAGGAGCAAGGATTAAAAGAGTGTAAACCCGATGGTCAAATCAGAAGTCCAATTTTTTAGAATTTGTAGAGTACATATAGGTTTACGCAAGTTCCTTTAAAAACAAGATTAACTTTTAAGAATTGAAGTACAAAAACTTAATAATTGCACTCTGTATATTAGCAGTAATAGGAATTATTATTTACGAAATATATGATTACTATAAAGTTTTAGATTTCTCAAATGGAGATCGCATACCGGAGCTTTCTTATAATGATCCCGGCGGCCATCAAATATCTCTTTCTTCCCTGAAAGGCAATATCGTGCTCATTGATTTTTGGGCAGGCTGGTGCGGCCCATGCAGGTATGAAAACCGGGAACTGGTAAATTTATACCAGCGTTACCACAGCACTTCTTTTAAAAATGCAAAGGGATTTGAAATTTACAGCATCTCACTGGATAACAATAAGGACTTTTGGGTGAACGCCATTCAGCAGGACGGTCTTACCTGGCCTTACCAGGTGAGTGACTTGAAGGGATGGAATTCAGACGCCGCTTTGAAATTTGGAGTGCGTTCAATTCCTGCAAATATTCTTATCGATCAGAACGGAAAAATAATCGGCAATAATTTGACGACGACTGAAATTGAAAATGTCTTAAAAAAGCGTTCGGACAGTTAAGTTCCTTCATTTTGCCTGCATCACGATTTTGCCTCCTTGTCTACAATGTTATTTACCTTATTACCCGTTCAGCCAATTTTTAAATGCTGCTGACCGGTCTATACTCACTATAGTTTCAAATTCAGGCTTGGGTTTCAGCTCCAAAAAAATTCTACCTCGTCCATAAGATGACATACTGGTAATTGAGTGAATACTCACAATTATTTTACGGTTGATGCGAAAAAAATCATCAGGATCTAATATTTCTTCAAGGTTATCGAGCGTATAATCTATAGAAAATTTTAGATACTGTTCTTTACTTTGAAGAATTACTACTTTATCAGTTATAAAGAAATATGCCACTTCATTGGCATCCAGTTTTATTATTTTTTTACCTGTGCTTACCATAAAGCGCTTCTGATAAGCGGGCTTCTGTTGATGCATCCATTCCAGCAAAGGCTGTAAATCAGCAGTATTATTTTTTATGCCTTTAAATTTTTTTATAGCAACGCTGAGGTCCTCTTCAGCTATGGGTTTCAGCAGATAATCTATGCTGTTTACTTTAAAAGCTTTAAGAGCATATTGATCATATGCCGTAATAAAAATAACAGGGGCGCTGATATTGATTTGATCAAAAATCTGAAAGCTGTTTCCGTCGGAAAGATGGATGTCCATAAAAATAAGATCGACAGAATTTTCCTTGAGCCATTTTACCGTTGATTTAACAGAACCAAGCTTCATAACAACCTCCATAAGCGGTTCGACCTTTTGAATAAGTGCTTCTAACCGTTCGGCTGCTATTGCTTCATCTTCAATAATTAATATGCGTATCATGTTATTCCTCTAACATTGGAATTTTCGCAATATAAAAATGCCCTTCAATACGATGCTCCATCAGTTTCTCAGTAATCGTTTCATAGCGGGCGTTCAGATTTTTTAATCCAATTCCTGTAGATTCCATCTTATCATTGCGCAATTGCAAATTGTTCCTCATCATTAAAAAATCATTTTCAACAGTTGTAGTAATCTGTAATGGATTTTCTACAGAAACTTCGTTGTGCTTTATTGCATTTTCGGCAAGCAATTGCAAAGATAATGGTGGTATCAACTGGTGCATATTTCTTACAGGAATGTCCATGTGTACTACCAAGCTTTCGCCAAACCTGATTTTTTGTAAAAAGAAATAGGAGTTTACAAAATCCACTTCGCTGGATACTTCCACCAATGCATTGTTACTCTTCTCCAGAACATACCTGTACATTTTAGAAAACTCAATTATAAATTGAACTGCCTTTTCGGGATCTTTATATACAAGTGATGAAAGGGTATTCAAGCTATTAAACAGGAAATGAGGATTTACCTGGTTTTTCAGTGCTTCATATTGCGCCTGCACCATCTCTTTTTTCAATTGTTCAGAGCGAATCAGTGAAACTTTCCAATTGATGAAAAGTCCCCTGCTTTCCATGAACATGGTGACTATTATTGAAATAACAACAGCAAGAATTTCATTCTGAAACAGATAACTTTTTAAATAAGTAACGTGAAAAAAAAGGGCATTTACTATTAATGAAAATACCAACATGCAAGTGATTGCATAACCTATTACGCATATCAATTCGATAATTAATCGCTCCCCTGCCTTTTTATTCCAGGGATATTGTTTCTGTAACCAGTGGACAATAAACGTTATTCCGTAAAAGAGTAAAATGGTTACTGCGATTGAAAACAAAGCCGAACTAAAAAAATCCATCCATACCTGGTCACCAGTTCTAAATCCATTAATCAGCCATTGACTTAAGAATAAAAATACAGGAGGAAATATTCCAATAAGAATTACCAGCAACCAGTTTAAGCGGGAAAAAGATACTCTTCTCATTTTCTGTAAAGCCGGTAAATACTATATAAAATTATGCTGTGGACGTTTTCATTCTAAACTTATTCTTATAATAATTTACTGACCTGGTTATTAAAAATACTCCAATAACGGTAGGTGCCAGCCAGGCAATTATGGAAGGGAGAAAAATAAGATTCGTTATTGCAAAAGCAGTAAATGTTGCTATGTAGGAACCTGCCATGCGCGTAATATGTCCAAAATACCAGGCCTGTTTATCCTGCATGGATTTTTTCAGCCGCCGGTATCGCTGTAAGTCATGTACCGTTAGCAGCAGGCAAATCGCTCCGAACACTGTAAGAACACTTGCAGGTTGCCAGATGGAATGCATTGCGAGATAAACGGAGTAAACAATCATGCAAATGCTGGTACTAAAAGTAATCCACGTAGAAATTTTATCAGGTATTGGAACTATCATGTTGTTCTTAATCTTTGTGTGCCGATAACCCGTAAAGGTTTGGTAGAAGCTGAATATCCCTATGGCAAAAAGAAAGAAATTTGTGTGCATGAACGACATGGGTATAGCCGTACAAAAGACGCCAAACATTGCCCAAAAATAGACCATACCGAATCGCCTGTGAATGTTTCCTCCCTTCTTTGAAAACATTGGAATTAAGCCGCTCGTTAGTGCTGTAAAGCCAGAAGCAATGTGAAGTGCTAATAATGTCTTAAAAAACAGATCCATATAAATAAATTTTTGTAAAAAAATTACTTATTCATTTCAGTTGTAGGCTAAATGGGATGGAAGTGTTTCATGAGCGGTTGAAAGTGATTTATGCCGGTTAAGCTGCTTAACACCAGTAAAAAGAAAAGTAACTTTACCATCAATTATCCCGCTATGCTAATTGAAATTAAGGTGCCCGCAGTTGGTGAATCTATAAATGAAGTTACTCTATCGAAATGGCTTAAGAAAGATGGTGATTTGGTTTTACAGGATGAGGTGATCTGTGAACTGGAATCGGAAAAGGCAACCTTTGAACTTACAGCAGAAAAATCTGGTCAGCTGAAAATTGAAGCTGAAGAAAAATCCGCATTAAAAATCGGAGATATTTTATGCAGAATCGATACGGAGGTTAGCGCATCTGAGAATAACGAAGCACCTGTGAAAGAAGAAAAGAAACAAGAACCAAAATCGGAAGTCTTAGCTAAAGGGAACATTCCTGAAACAGCAAAAAATGAAATAACTGCAGGAGATACGTACGCTAAAAATATTCCTTCACCTGCAGCTGACAAATTAATTCGGGAGAGCGGTGCAGAAATTACAAATGGCACCGGCAAGGATGGCCGAATAATTAAAGCGGATATTTTAAATACGTTAAAGAACGGCGCACAGCAAAAAAAGGCATTCAGCCGTGATGAGCGCAGGGAAAAGATGAGCTCATTGCGGAAGACAGTGAGCAAGCATTTGGTGACGGCTAAAAATACCACGGCCATGCTTACCACTTTTAATGAAGTGGATATGAAACCTGTTATGGATATCCGTTCAAAATATAAAGACTTATTTAAAGAAAAATTCAGTGTCGGTTTGGGTTTTATGTCCTTTTTCACCAAGGCAGTTTGCTATGCTTTGCAGGATTGGCAGGCAGTAAATGCATTTATTGATGGAGATGAAATAATTTATCATGATTACTGTGACATTTCTGTTGCTATCTCTACACCTAAAGGGCTGGTAGTACCTGTAATTAAAAATGCGGAATCCCTCTCTTTTTCGGAGATTGAATTAAAAGTAGCGGATCTGGCAAAACGTGGACGGGATAATAAGCTCTCGCCCGATGAAATGAGTGGTGGCACTTTTACCATCACTAATGGTGGTGTTTTCGGCTCATTAATGTCTACACCCATTATTAACATTCCCCAATCTGCAATTCTTGGAATGCATAAAATACAGGAGCGCCCTGTAGTGGTAGATGGTCAAATGGTAATACGGCCGATGATGTATGTGGCAGTAAGCTATGATCACAGGATCATTGATGGGCGTGAATCAGTTAGCTTCCTTGTGAGGGTAAAAGAATTACTGGAACATCCTGAACAGATGCTTATTGGAAACGATCCGGTGAAAGCGATGCTGGGGATGTAATTTATGTCTATAAGAATCTCGATATTATTGGCGGTTGCAATAGTGAAAACTGGAATAACATCTATGAAAGAAAACATAACGGATAAAGAAAGAAAAGATTTAGGTGAAAAGATTTTCAGGGGGTTCAATTAGCTATTCGCCGGCTGATTAAGAAGGAGAAGAAAGCCGGAGGATACCTTGTATTTGAGCGAAATGGAAAAATTGAGAAGATTCCTGCCAAAGACCTTTGAGTCTTACCTTACACTCACCGCTACTGAATCTTTTACCATAATTCTCACTGCATCTGCAATACTGTCTGCATCGAAGCCGCACTCATGGTACAATTCTTTAAGCGAGCCGTGTTCCACAAATTTATCGGGAATGCCCAGGCGTTTTATTTCTGCGGAATAATTATGCTCGGACATAAATTCCAATATAGCGCTTCCGAAGCCTCCTGCAATTACACCATCTTCAACAGTAATAATTTTCCTGAATTTGTAAAATATTTCATGAAGTAATTCTGAATCAAGAGGTTTCACAAAACGCATGTCAAAATGAGCCGGAAAGATTTCATCGGAACGCAATTGCTTACAGGCTTCCATAACAAAATTGCCTGGGTGGCCAATGCTTAAAATTGCAACCTGCTCTCCATCACAAATTTTTCTTGCTCTGCCTATTTCTATCTCCTTAAAAGGCTTTTTCCATTCCACCATTACACCTTCACCACGCGGATACCGGATGGAAAAAGGCCCCTGATATTTTTCAAGCTGTGCAGTATACATCAGGTCACGCAATTCCTCTTCATTCATTGGCGCACTTACCACCATGTTTGGAAGCATCCGCATATATGCCAGATCAAATGCACCCTGATGAGTAACTCCATCTTCACCCACGAGGCCCCCGCGGTCAAGGCAAAAAATAACGGGCAGTTTCTGAATAGCAGCATCGTGGATTACCTGATCATAGCCCCGCTGCAAAAAAGTGCTGTATACATTACAAAACGGAATCAATCCCTGCGTTGCCAGTCCGGCAGCAAAGGTGACTGCGTGCTGCTCAGCAATTCCAACGTCAAAAGCGCGGTCAGGCATCAGGTTCATCATCAAATTGAGCGAAGAGCCAGAAGGCATCGCAGGTGTTATCCCTACAATCTTCGGATTTTTTTCAGCGAGCTCCACAATCGTATAGCCAAAAACATCCTGATACTTCGGAGGGGAAGGCTGATCAGAACTTTTCTTTGTAATCTCTCCAGTCACTTTATCGAACAAGCCCGGTGCATGCCACTTGGTTTGGTCCCGTTCCGCCAGAGAGTAACCTTTTCCCTTGGTAGTGATACAATGCAATAATTTCGGGCCAGGAATATGTTTCAAATCTTCAAGGATTTCTACCAGCCGGTTTACGTTGTGCCCATCTACAGGTCCAAAATAGCGAAGATTAAGTGCTTCAAAGATGTTACTGCTTTTAGAAATGGCGCCCTTCAGGCTTGCTTCCCAGTTGGATAAATGTTTTTGAGCCCCCTTACCTCCTAATCTTCCAAAAAATCTCCAAATCTTGTCGCGTGTTTTATTATAAGTATGCGAGGTAGTGATGTCTGTAAGGTATTCTTTAAGTGCACCCACATTGGGATCTATGCTCATGCAATTATCATTAAGAATAATGAGCAGATTAGTGTCGGATACCCCCGCATGATTTAACCCTTCAAATGCCAGGCCGGCGGTTAATGCACCATCTCCGATCACCACTATATGCTGACGGTCTTTTTCACCCTTATATTTACTTGCTACTGCCATCCCTACACCGGCTGATATGGATGTGGAAGAGTGCCCAACGCCAAACGTATCATATTCACTTTCAAAACGTGAAGGGAATCCGGCTATACCTTTATATTTCCTATTAGTATGAAACCTTCCTCTTCTTCCTGTCAAAATCTTATGCCCGTAAGCCTGGTGGCCTACATCCCAGATCAGCTGATCATACGGCGTATTAAAAACGTAGTGAATTGCAACGGTAAGTTCCACTACACCCAGGCTCGCCCCGAAATGTCCGCCATATACAGAAACGGAATCAATTATGTACTGGCGCAATTCTTCGCTAACCTGGTGCAGCTTGTCTTTGCCTAGTTTTCTAAGATCCGCCGGATAATTAATTTCCGAAAGAAGGTCACCTGCATTAATTTCCATTTCCAGGATGTGAACAATTGAATTGCTAAATTAGAGATTACTCAATAAAGCAACATACGAAACGTTTTAAATATCTGATTTCCAGGGGTTATTATTTTGGAAAAGTTTAATACAATTCCCGCTGCATACAGAATTATACTGTTAACATGTCTTTTCATCCGCTTTAGCATTAGCGCAGCGCATAGAATAATTTTGTTAGATGATTTCTGAAACTCCGGTTACATATGAGATAAAGCTGCCGGAGTTTGAAGGTCCGTTTGATTTATTGTTATTCTTCATTGAGCGCGACGAACTGGATATATACAATATTCCAATAGCAAAAATCACCCAGGATTTTCTCATTTACCTGAATAAAATGAGTGTGCTGAATATAGAATTAGCGAGTGAATTTATAGTGGTAGCAGCAACTCTGATGCGTATTAAAGCAAAGATGCTTCTGCCAAGAAAAGACATAGATGATTCAGGTAATGAAATAGATCCGCGCAAGGATTTAGTGCAACAATTGCTGGAATATAGGCGGTATAAAGAAATTCTGGATGATTTTCGTTCTCTTGAAGAAGAACGCAGTAAGCAATTTGAGAGGGGAAATATGAAGGCAGAATTAAAAGCAGTCTCTGAGGCCTGGACAGGAGAAGCGGAATTGCACCAGCTAACCCTCTTTAAATTACTCAAGGCCTTCGATAAGGTCATGAATCGCTTCGAAGAAAATAAGAATAAACCGGTTCATTACGTAGTCAATTACCCGTTTACCATTGAAGGTCAAAAAAATTATGTCTTACATCTCTTAGAAAGTGAAAAGAATCTAGCATTTAATCAAGTATTTACTAATTGCGAAAACCGCATACATGCAGTTTTTACATTTCTTGCCCTTCTTGAAATGATACAGCAGAAATTAATTATTATTCAAACCGGTTTGGGCCTGAATAATTTTTGGGTAAATAAAGCAGCAGCATAATTAGCAGTATTTCCTTTTATACTAATTGCTTCTTCAGTAGTTCAAGCTCCATCCCCACCTTTATAAATGCTTCAATAGCCTTATCAAGGTGATGTTGCTCATGCGCGGCTGAAATCTGAACCCGTATTCTTGCAAGACCTTTAGGAACCACCGGATAAAAAAATCCGATCACATAAATACCTTCTTTCAACAACTGGTCCGCCATCTTTTGAGCGAGTACTGCATCATACAGCATTACGGGAGTAATCGGATGCTCGCCGGGCTTAATGTCAAAGCCCGCTTCTGTCATTTGCATCCGGAAATATTTTGTATTGGATTCCAATTTGTCTCTAAGTGCCGTATTTTCACTTAGCATATTCAGCACTGCTATGGAAGCGCCTGCAATAGAGGGAGCAAGTGTGTTTGAAAACAGATAAGGCCGGGATCTTTGACGGAGCAAATCAATTATCTCTTTTCTGCCGGATATAAAACCCCCGGACGCGCCTCCGAGAGCCTTTCCAAGAGTGGAAGTTATTACGTCAATCTTTCCCACTACACCACGGTATTCATGAGTGCCTCTGCCCGTTTTACCCATAAACCCACTGGCATGGCTATCATCTACAATAACTATTGCACCATACTTCTCCGCGAGCTCTGCAATTTTATCCAATTGTGCAATAGTGCCATCCATGCTGAAGACGCCATCGGTAACTATGGCGCGGGTCCGTGCCGATTGCGTTTCCTTTAAACGCGCCTCCAGATCATTCATATCATTATTCTTATAGCGAAACCGCTGCGCTTTACACAACCTGATTCCATCGATAATCGAGGCATGATTCAGCTCGTCACTAATCAGGGCATCCTCTTCATTAAATAAAGGTTCAAACACTCCTCCATTCGCATCAAAGGCAGCTGCGTATAGAATGGTCTCTTCGGTGCCAAGAAATGCAGAAACTTTTTCCTCCAGTTTTTTATGGATGTCCTGTGTGCCACAAATAAACCGCACGCTTGACATGCCATAGCCGTGAGTGTCAATAGTCTCTTTTGCAGCTTCAATAGTTTTTGGATGGGAGCTCAAACCCAGGTAATTATTTGCACAAAAATTTAAAACTGTTTTGCCGTTCACCACTATTTCTGCACCCTGTGGTGAGGAAATGATGCGCTCATTTTTATAAAGACCAGAATTCCTGATTTCTTCAAGCTCTTTCAGCAGGCGTGTTTGTATGGTATACATAAATCATTAAGATTTAAAAGTTGTAAATACAAATGGATTACTTTAAAATGGATTACTTTAAAAGAGACTGCATTCTGAAAGTTTCTTCAGACAAAAATCAATTTAAATACCAGCTTTTAACCAGTTCATATTTTGCTCCGTCGGCATGAAGTTGCGACACCATTAGATCTATTTCATGCGCAATAAAAGAAAAGGGAAATTCTTTTGGAAGATCAAACGGCAGCTTGTGTAATTGTTTTATCCGGGCCAGTGTAAGATGCGGAGCGGGTTTTCTCTTTTCTTCCGTCGGAAAACTTTCTCTGAATTTTAGACATATATCTTCAAACGTATTATTCTCTTCAAACTGTGCCCAGACCATTATTGGTTTTCTGTCTTTTACAATTGTTTTATAAGAAGCAAACTTCAATTCAAAAGAAAAAACGGATTCACAAACGCCCTCGGCTTTTTTCAAAACCTGCGGCAACTCTTCTTCCCCGGTGGCTCCAAGAAAGTGAACAGTGATATGCATATCTTCTTCGCCTATCCACCTGATGCCATGGAAAGACTTCGGAGGAAAGGAATAATTAATCTGCTTCTTAATTTCTTTAGGCAAAGGAATAGCAAAGAAGAGTCTTTTCATAAAATAAAAAGTTCATTCTCCCCTGATTAAACTTCTGAAGAAACCGTGATCGGTATTAGGTTCTCTTACCCGACACTAACCTTAGTATCCAGATCAGAACAACGGCACCCACTACAGCAGTTATAAGAGCTCCAATGAGTCCTCCATTTGCAATGCCCATAAGGCCAAAAAGCCAGCCTCCTATCAAACCCCCGATAACTCCTACTATTATATCACCTATCAATCCGTAACCGGAGCCTTTCATAATTTTACCGGCAAGGAAGCCTGCTACGGCACCAATTAAAATGAAGTACAAAAAATTCATGGTTGAATTATTTTTGGTTGAATTATTTTCGAAATATAGCAAAAACTAATTTGCAATCGCATTTTCATTTCTTTTCCCTAGCTGGAATAATTTTACTGAACTTTATTTGTGAATATATTTTATTCCTTTACTAAAAATTAATTTGTGAAAATTGGGATACTTGGATCAGGGGATGTAGGCCGGGCACTTGGAACCGGACTTACCCGTATTGGTCATGACGTGATGATTGGATCACGAAGTGCCGACAATGAAAAGCTTAAGACCTGGGCAGAAAAAACCGGTGCTTCGGCAAGCATAGGAACCTTTGCCGATGCTGCTTCTTTTGGTGAAATGATTTTCCTATGTACGCTTTGGTCAGGAACAGAAAATGCATTGCAGCTTGCGGACATCGAAAACTTTATGGAAAAAGTTGTAGTGGATGTTACTAATCCACTTGATTTTTCAAAAGGAATGCCTCCGGGTCTTGCTTTAGGTCATACAGATTCAGGAGGCGAACAGGTGCAGCGCTGGTTGAAAGATTCGTCTGTGGTAAAGGCATTCAACACCGTTGGTAATACGCTGATGGTAAATCCCAATTTTCCCGAAGGCACTCCCGATATGTTTTACTGCGGAAATAATAAGGATGCGAAAGAAAAGGTGAAGGATATCTTATTGAAGTTTGGATGGAATCCTATTGATATAGGCGGCATTGAAGGAGCGCGGCTGCTAGAGCCGATGTGTATACTGTGGGTGATTTATGGCGCGAGCACAAATACATGGAACCATGCATTTACATTATTAAAGAAATAGCAATTTCGCCCGGACATAATGAGCATCCATTTGATTCCATTGAAAAGATATTTTTATCTTTCGAAACGGTATGCATCATGATCAGGATTTGCAAAAATTTGTTGACTATTGCACAAAGCACATAGCAGGGGATGAAGCCGGCGAAGCACAAATCTTTCTTGATCATTTCTTTCTTGCCCTCGGTTATGAAGATGGATTAAAAGGTGCGGGTGCCTCGTGTGAGTTTCGTATCCATAACGAAAAGCACAAAGCACAATGGTATGCCGATCTGGTTTGGAAGCCGCGCGTGCTCATCGAAATGAAAAAGAGCGGCGAAGATTTGCAAAAACATTTCCAGCAGTCATTTGATTACTGGATGAAGCTCGTGCCTGATCGTCCGCAATATACCATCCTCTGCAACTTCGATGAGTTCTGGATTTACGACTTCAACAAAAATATTTATGAGCCGGTAGACCGCGTGAAGTTCGACCAGCTGCCCAAGCGTGAACAATCATTTTATTTTCTTCTTCCCAAACCACTCAATCCTTCCTTTGGTGCGGATTGGGAAAAAGTATCTAAGGAAGCTGCATATCGTGTAAGCAATGCATACAAGCAGATGACTGACAAGAAACGTGTCGGTGGCACGATTGCCACTGATGAAGCACTGCGTTACATTCTTCAGTGTGTGGTCGCAATGTTTTCTGAAGACGTGCAGTTACTTCCTGAAAAAATTTTTACCCGAATTCTTGAGGAGTGTGAAAAGGACAAATCAGTTAATTACGATCTCATCAGCGGACTATTCAGGCAAATGAATAACCCAAAGCCAGCCGCGGCAGGAAAATTTAAAGATGTTCAATATTTCAACGGAGGTTTGTTCAGCATCGTTAATGCCATTGATCTTCGGGAACAGGAAATAAATTTGCTCGCAAGTGCAGCACGGCAAAACTGGGACGAAGTAAACCCCGCCATCTTCGGCAGCATCTTCGAAGCGGGAATGAATGCCGGTGAGCGGCACACGCTCGGAGCACATTATACCAGTGAAGCTGACATTAAGATGATTGTGTATCCCGTGATCGTGCGACCATGGACGGAACGGATTGATAAAGCAGCTTCACTCGACGAATTGTATAATTTGCTGAATGCACTTCGCCAATTCAAAGTGCTTGATCCTGCTTGCGGCTCCGGAAATTTTTTGTTCGTGGCTTTTCGTGAAATGAAAATTATTGAGAAGCGATTGCTTACTCTTATTCGCGCACAGTCTGTAAAGCTTGCAGAAGGAAATCGCTTCAAAAAGTTTTTGATGGAGAATCCATTCGTAAGCACGAAGCAATTTTTCGGAATTGATACCAATGAATATGCGGTTGAGCTTGCGAAGGTGACGTTGATGGTAGCTAAAGAACTCTCCTTGCTTGATACAGGTGAGGCCTACGACCGCGAGCGTGCATTGCCGCTCGACAACCTTGATTTAAATATTTTATGTGCCGATGCCTTGTTCACTCAGTGGCCTGAAACCGATGCCATTATCGGCAACCCGCCGTTTCAGAGCAAGAATAAAATGCAGCAGGAATTTGGCGCTGAGTACATGAACAAGCTACGCGCCGCATATACAGAAGTTCCCGGTCGTGCTGATTTCTGTGTCTATTGGTTTTACAAAGCGCACAGGCAACTGAAAGAAAATTCTTTTGCAGGATTGGTCGGAACGAATACGATTCGCCAGAACTACAGCCGCGAAGGAAGTTTGGATTACATCACGCACAACGGCGGAGAAATTATTGAAGCGGTGTCAAGTAAAAAATGGAGTGGTGAAGCAGCCGTGCATGTTTCCCTTGCATGCTGGAAGAAAGGAAAATTTGATAGAGTAAAAACTCTTTACACCTCTGAGAACGGCGAAGAACTTTTGCCGCATCGCCTATCCTACATCAACAGCTCCCTCAGTTTGCAAACTGATGTAACCGCAGCAAAAGTTCTGGAATGCAACAAGCACCCCAAGAAATGTTTTCAGGGACAAACACACGGGCACGAAGGATTTCTTCTGTCCATGAAAGATGGATTGAAGATGTTGCAGAAACATTCTGAATACAGCGTAGTACTTAAGCCATTTTTGATTGGCGATGAATTGGTAGGAACTGTTTTTTCGCAACCGGGCAGATTCGTAATGGATTTTTCAACTCTTGACAACATCATCGAAGTACAGCAATATAAAGAGCTTTTCAAGATTATTAATGAAAAAGTTTACCCAGCTATTTTGAAGAAAGCTGAATTGGAGAAAAATGGTAAAATAAAATTAAATGGAATGATTGAGCATCTTGAAACTTGGTGGAAATTGTGGAGATCAAGGCAAGAAATGCTCGGAGAAATAAATTCATTTGGTAGATATATTGCTTGCTCGCGCGTTTCCAAAAGAAAAATCTTTGAGTTTATTTCACCTGAAATTCATCCCAATGATGCGCTAACAACTTTTGTATTCAATGATGATTATTCTTTCGGAATTATTTCATCAGAACACCATTGGCGTTGGTGGTTAGAAAGATGCTCAACCATGAGAGGAGATTTTCGATACACAACTACAACTGTTTGGGATACCTTTCCTTTCCCACAACATCCCACACAAAAGCAAGTCGAGCAAGTAACCAAAGCCGCAGTTGAGTTGCGCGCCTACCGAAACAAAATGATCGAGCAATATCGCCTCACGCTGCGCGAACTCTACACCTCACTCGAAACGCCCGGCAAAAATCCGCTCAAAAATTTACATGCCGCGCTCGATGAAGCTGTGATGAATGCTTATGGTTTCTCCTCTGAAAAAGATATTCTTGAACAATTGCTAGAACTCAATCTCGAAGTCGCAGCGCTGGAAACAAAAGGAAAAGAAGTGACTTCCCCAGGGTTGCCAGTATGGATAAAAAACAAAGAGCAATTTGTGACGGAGGATTGTGTGAGGTTGAGGATAGATGAAGGAGAAGGGTTGTTTAAAAAATAAGAAATAATCATGTCCATCTCAGTTAATTATATCTACTGCGATGAAAGCCGTCAAAGTAAAGATCGTTATATGGTTTTAGGCGGAATCATTATGAACAAGGGAGACATCCCGCAGTTCAATGAAACCATGAAAAAATTCCGAGCTGAAGAGAATATGAATGCTGAATTGAAGTGGTCAAAAGTTTCATCACAAAAATTAAATGAGTACAAACGGTTTGTTGATTATTTTTTCGCTCTCAATAATACTGACAATATTCATTTTCACAGCATCATCATTGATAACCATCAGGTAATCATAGAAAGTTCAACAAAGGAGACAAGGAGCTGGGCTTCTATAAATTCTTTTACCAGTTGCTGCTTCATTGTTTTGGAAAAGTGTATTGTAACAAAGACAAACCTGTTCGATTTGCAGTTCACCTAGATCAGCGACAGACAAAATATAAATTGAATACTCTCAAGAAGGTTCTCAATTCAGGGATGAACAAAAAGTTTGAAATTGACTTCAACCCCTTTGTAGCCATTGAGCCTGTAGAATCGAAGCAAAGTGATTTACTTCAAATCAGCGACCTCATCCTTGGTGCAATGGGATACCAGAAGAACGGATACCCCTTGCTTACCGAATCAAAGAAGAGTAAAATTGAATTGGCAAATTATATTGCGCAAAGTGCAGGGCTAAAAAATTTAAGTGAAAATACACTCAGAAACAATCAACGATTCACAATATGGAACTTCAAATTGCAGCAATAAAAAAACCGTCCGTAAAACCTACGCCTCTTGGCTACCTTTTGCAGGTTTCCCAAACATCATTTGGGTTTTCGGTTTTGCGTGACGGTAATACAAAGGTAGATAGATATTTCTGAATTGCCTGCACTCGCACGCGACCGCTCCTATCTTCACAGATAACAAATAACTGAAACCCTGGAGTTAGGCGTGGGCAAATGTGCATAACAAGGCTTGCCATCAGGGATAAAAAACAAAGAGCTCTTTGTAAAAAAGGATTGTGTGAGGTTGAGAGTGGAAAATAAAAAGATGGTTTAAGAATAGCACCTGAGTTTGTATTCATATATTGGTTACTTTGGCTGGTTCCAGGATATACAGTGACTGTAAAAATTTTATCTTTAATCGACACAAACTATCTATTCCACCTATTACTAATCAATTCAGTTCCCTTCTTAAAAATTCCCCTGTAAAACTTTTTTTGTTTTTAGCCACCTCTTCCGGTGTCCCTTCTGCAATAATATACCCTCCGCCGTTGCCTCCTTCCGGTCCCAGGTCAATGATGTAGTCGGCGAGTTTTATTACGTCCATATTATGTTCGATGATGAGAACCGTATTTCCTTTGTCAACCAGTTTGCTGAGCACTTCCATTAACACACGGATGTCTTCAAAATGAAGACCCGTGGTGGGTTCATCCAGGATATAAAAAGTTGCTCCTGTATCTCTTTTTGAAAGCTCGGTCGAAAGCTTTACGCGTTGCGCTTCACCACCGCTTAACGTAGTAGCTTGTTGTCCCAGCCGTATATAACCTAACCCAACATCCTGCATCGTCTTTATCTTGCGATGGATTTTCGCCATTTTCTCAAAAAATGCTACCGCTTCATCTACCGTCATTTCCAAAACATCGCTGATTGATTTTCCACGGTAGCGGACTTCCAGTGTTTCACGGTTGTAACGCTTGCCAAGACATTTTTCACATTCTACATATACGTCAGGAAGAAAATTCATTTCGATCAGCTTCATACCACCCCCCTGGCATTCTTCGCATCTTCCGCCTTTTACATTAAAAGAAAACCTGCCGGTTTTGTATCCCCGGATTTTTGACTCCGGTATCAGTGCAAATAATTCCCTGATATCTGAAAACACAGAAATGTATGTTGCAGGATTCGATCTTGGCGTTCTGCCAATCGGTGACTGATCAATCTCAATCACTTTATCAATCAGCTTCAGCCCTTCAACTGCCCGGTACTCAAGAGCCTTTTTTCTGGAGTTAAAAAAATACTGGTTAAGAATAGGATAGAGTGTTTCAGTAATGAGTGAAGATTTGCCACTGCCTGAAACACCCGTTATGCAAATTAATTTTCCCAAGGGTAAGTTTACTGAAACATCTTTCAGATTATTTCCTTTTGCACCGATCAGGTGAAGAAACTGTCCATTCCCTTTTCTTCTTCTTTCAGGAACTGTTATTGATTTTTTTCCCGCCAGGTAATCTACTGTGAGTGACGATTGCTCATTAAATTCCTGCGGAGCACCTTCGCTTACCAAATAACCTCCGTGCTCCCCAGCCCCAGGACCCAAGTCAATTACGTAGTCGGCAGCAAGCATAATATCTTTATCATGTTCTACCACTAACACTGAATTGCCTGCTTCCGTTAATTCCTTTAATGCTTTAATAAGGCGCTGGTTATCTCTCTGGTGAAGACCAATGCTTGGCTCGTCCAGAATGTAAGTAATACCGACTAATTGAGATCCGATCTGAGTAGCTAACCGGATGCGCTGTGATTCACCGCCTGAAAGCGACCGGGATGCACGGTCAAGTGTGAGGTATTCCAACCCTACATCCAGCAGGAACCCGATCCGCGAACGGATTTCCTTTATTACTTCCTTTCCAATCAACAGTTGTTTTTCGGTAAGAAGAGCTTCTACTTCATCAAACCATTTTTTCAATTCAGAGATACCCAGCTGCGCCAGCTCAGAAATATTTTTTCCTGCAAGTTTGAAAAACAGAGATTCTTTTTTCAGGCGCGTTCCGTTACACACCGGGCAGGCAATGGCGTCCATAAATTCTTCCGCCCATAGTCTCAATCCGTCAGAGCTCGCCTCACGGTAATACCGGTAAATCATATTGATGAGACCCTCGAATTCGGTAGAATACAACTGGTTCCCTGCCTCACTATAACTTAAAGCAACTTCCACTTTCTCTTCCTTTGATCCATAGAGAATCATGTTTAATGCTTCTTTAGGGATTTTTTTTATGGGAGTTGCAAGAGTAAACTTGTATTTATTTGCAATTGCGCGAACCTGCTGGTAAATGAAATTATCACGCACTTCGCCAAGAGGAATGATACCGCCGTCGTTTATGCTTTTTGAATCATCAGGCATAATGACATTCCGGTTAATCTCATATACAAATCCCAATCCCTTGCAGTGGGGACAAGCTCCGTACGGCGAGTTAAAAGAAAAAGTATTCGGTGAAGGCTCTTCGTAGGAGATGCCCGACACGGGATCCATCAATGTCTTGCTGAAGCTTTGCACTTTATTATCATCTACTGACATAATCAGCACCAATCCCTTTCCCATTTTCAAAGCAAGGGAAACCGATTTCTCTAACCGTTCTGTGGATTTGTCCGTAATCTCAATGCGATCCACTACAGCTTCAATATCGTGTACCTTATAGCGGTCTACCTGCATTTTGCTTTTCACTTCCACTATTTCACCGTTTACCCGCACTTTTAAATAACCCTGTTTCCGGATCTGCTCGAATAGCTCGCGGTAATGTCCCTTTCGGCCTCTTACCAAAGGAGCGAGTAAAACAATTTTTTCATCCCTGAAATTTTCTTTTACATGCTCAAGGATCTGATCTTCCGTATAGCGAACCATTTTTTCGCCGGTCTCAAAAGAGTAGGCCTCTCCTGCGCGGGCAAAAAGCAGGCGCATGAAATCATAAATTTCTGTGATGGTGCCTACTGTGGATCGCGGATTTTTATTTACCGTTTTTTGCTCTATTGAAATGACAGGACTTAACCCTGTGATCTGGTCCACATCGGGGCGCTCCATGCCGCCGATGAACTGCCGCGCATACGCAGACAGACTTTCCATGTAACGGCGCTGACCTTCAGCATAGATGGTATCAAAGGCCAGGGAAGATTTTCCGCTGCCGCTGATACCGGTGATCACCACAAATTTATTCCGTGGGATTTTCACATCAATATTTTTCAGATTGTGCACGCGCGCACCCAGCACTTCAAGGAATTCCTGTTCCGGCTCACTAATAGGAGAAGCACTCTGTATTTTGGTTTTTGTTACGGGCATTCGGCAGGAAGTATCAAACCTATCTTTGATACCTGTTAAATAAGTATGGTGAAATAAAAAAGTCTGCAAAGTTAAGGACTAAACCGATGAAAAAGGGAGAAGGTTCGAAAGAGGTCTTTACTTATACTTTATCTTAAGATGCTGGTTATTATTGGAAATAAGCGTTAAGCATGCTTATAATTCACTTTATATTTTTTCTTCCTCGCTTTTGTTCTGCTCTTTCTAATTTTATTTTACTATTTGATAACTTATAAATTGTTCAGTGTCCTAAATTGATATTTACCTCTTTATCATTTTATCTTTCAGGATTTCTTTCATTACACTTTCATGCAGGTTTTGACTGATAGCGATTTTTGCTTTGCCCATATTTATTTCATTGCCTTCTATACTTTTAATTTTATTTATATTGACAATCGTTGACTTATGAATTTTCAAAAAAATACTGCCAGGAAGTTGTTCTTCAATTCCCTTAATTGTTAAGTAAGCAATCAACTTTCTATCTTCTGTATGCAGCACTACATAGTTTAGCATGGCTTCTACAAACATTAGTTCATCGTATAAAATCTTTTCTATTTTACCTTCGCATTTTACAAAAAAATAGTTCAGGTCGGTTTCATTGCCTTTGCTTTTGGTTTGCCTGTTTTTGAGTTCGAAATATTCTTTTGCTTTGATACAAGCTTTTAAAAACCGTTCATAAGAAAATGGCTTTACAAGGTAATCTACAACAGCCAGGTCAAAACCTTCAATGGCATATTCGGTATAAGCGGTTGTCATAATGGTTAGTGGTAATACTGTTAAACTGCGCAGGAATTCAATGCCATTCATTTTGGGCATATTAATGTCAAGAAATAGTAAATCAGTTTTATTGCTGTTAAGCAAAATAGCGGCTTTTATAGGATTTTCGGCTTTGCCAACCAACTGCAAAAAATCTACATCTTCCATATATTCTTCCAGTAATTTCCTTGCTACCGGCTCATCATCTACTATAATGCAGTTTAATTTCATGTTAATTGCACATTTAGAAGTACCTCATAAAGATGCTCTTTCTCATTAATAACCAACGTGTATTTTTGAGGATAAAGCAATGCCAGCCTGCGTTTTGCATTATCAATTCCAATCCCTTCATGCTTTATGCTATTGTTATTGCTGGTTTCTTTGGTATTACTCACTTTAAAAAGTAAAATATTTTCTTCCTGTTGAAATGAGATATTAACACTGTTTTCTTTTTCATCGCTGCCGCCAACATATTTAAAAGCATTTTCAATAAATGCGATAAACAATAAAGGGGCAATCGTAAAGCCTTTTATATTTTCGGCAATGGTAAGATTGACTGAAAGAGTTTCTTCTTTTCGTGACTGTTGTAACGCCACATAGTTTTTAATATAATTTATTTCTTTATCAATATTGATGGAATTGCTATTGCATTCGTATAACTGGTACCTCAGCATGTCAGAAAAAGTAAGAAGCATATCCCTGGCAGTAGCATTATGTTTGTCAATATGCCCGTAAATAGAATTTATGGAGTTAAATAAAAAATGCGGATTGAATTGAGCATTTAAAAAATCAAGCTCTGCTTTTTCTTTTTCTTTTGCCATTGCATCAACATATTTCTGAAACCGGAACCGGTCTATGATTAGTTTGCCGGATATAATGCAAACAACCCAAATAAAAATATTAAGCAATGAATTTATAAATAGTTTTGAAAAACCAGGTTGTGGTTTGCCAACAAGAAAACGATGTTGGTTAAGATAAGTGGCTAACGGAACTCTTAATAAGGCTGCAATTATAATACCTGCAAGCGCTATGCACACAAACTCAACATATTTCTTTTGATATAAGAACCTGGGAATTGCGAAATAAATATTGAAATAGAAATTAGCTGCAATAAATATAAGGTAGCAAAATTCTACAGTAGCAGTTCTGGAAAACGAAAACTCTCTTTTTTGAAATACAATTATCCAAAAAATATATAAACACAGCCACCACAAAAGCTGCAACCAATTTTCCTTTCCTGTCATTTTCCATTTGTGATTCATCATATTACAAAAATACTAAAGCGTTCAGCCTTCATTTAATCTTTTACATCACCTATATCAAAAACATTATTAAGTAAAAGCAAATGCGTTAATCAAGAAGTTCAGTTGCTTAATGTAAATGTTTTTTTTTTGGAGCTTATGCTTCTTTCTTTTGGACTGAGATTATTTATTGATCTCAAAATTTAAAAAATTAATACACAATATTTTCCATTTAAAAACTCAAAAAAAATGAAACTGATTAGTTTACTCATCACATGTTTAATGATATTGAACATCAATTTAATCTTTGGGCAGGCAGGTACTTTGGACACGACTTTTAAAAAAACAGGAAAAGTTATTACGGATTTTGGTGGTAATGATTTTGGAAGATCAGTTGCCATACAACCAGATGGAAAAATTGTGGTTGCGGGTTATACACTTACAGGAAACAACTTTGCAGTAGCACGGTACAATAAAAATGGCAGGCTTGATAAAACCTTTGGTGGAAGCGGAAAAGTTACAACAGATTTTGGCCTTGAGGACTTAGCTTACTCTGTCGCCATTCAGGTCGATGGAAAAATTGTGGTAGCAGGGAAAACGAATGTAAATACGAGTTCAACCGGAGTGTATGATTTTGCAGTAGCCCGATATAATATAAATGGCACGCTGGACTATTCATTCAGCGGAGACGGAAAGGTGACTACGGATTTCAATAACGGCGGTTCAGATGAGGCTCACTCTGTCGCTATTCAGTCAGACGGTAAAATTGTAGTAATTGGCTTTACAAATAAGTTTGGTTCTGATTATGCATTAGCACGATACAATGCTAACGGCACTCCCGACAATACATTCGGAGGAAGCGGGAAAATTATTACAAATTTTGGGGTAGATACGTATTCTGAAGCATATGCTGTAATTATTCAGCCAGATGGCAAAATCGTAGTAGCAGGAGATACAAATGCCGGAAATGATTTTAGTGATTTTGGGTTAGCCCGATACAATGTTAGCGGTACACTTGACAATACGTTCAGCGGAGATGGAAAAGTGATCGCAGATATTGGGGGTTATGATTTTGGAAAATCTGTTGCTATTCAACCTGATGGAAAAATTGTAGTGGCAGGATATACCATTCAGGGTGATGAAGATTGGGCTTTGGCAAGATTCAATGTTGATGGCACACTTGATAATTTATTTAACGGATCTGGAAAAGTTACAACAGAATTTGGGGGTGTTGACGATGCTTATGCAGTAGCCATCCAGGCAAATGGTAAAATCGTAGTAGCAGGATATTCCAAGCCAGGTACCGACTACGACTTTACTTTGGCACGATACAATACAAATGGAACGCTCGACAATACATTTAGCGGAGATGGAAAAGTTGCTACTGATTTTAGTGGCGGCAGTGGTGATGATGCATTTGCTATAGCTATTCAACCAGACGGTAAAATTGTAGCGGCAGGCGACACCAGAGCTATTAGCGGAAGCAATGATTTTGCTGTGGCAAGATATAACGGAGATGCAACTTTGCTTACAAATAATGTAAGCAGATTAAATGTTACAGATATCATTAATGAAAGGAAATCACCATTCTTTCGTCTCTACCCAAACCCGGTTACAGATGTTCTGCATGTTCAAGGCTTATCCCAATCTGCCGCAAATACTATTTTAATTACTGATGTATCAGGAAAAGTTTTTGAAAAAGCAACTGCTCTGAGTGGTGATTACACATTCAATGTAAAAATGCTGCCGGCAGGGGTTTATAACATCAGCATAATTGAAAATAGAAAGACGGTGAATTATAAAATCATTAAGCAGTAGTAAATCAAGATCAATAGAAATTGAAATTTTCTCTGAACAATTAAAAAAAAAGTAATGACAAACAAAATCAAAAACACAATGGGAGAACAGGAATTGACTGACACAATTTATAAGTCAATGACATCCCGCCGTTCTTTCTTGAAGAAAACTGCTCTTGTAGGCGGGCTTGGATTGGGAATGGGCACGTTCAGAGGCTTATCCGCCTTTGCATCTCCAAATGAAGGTCCGGGAATGACTGCGGGGGATGTGGCAATACTCAGCTTCCTTGCTGCAGGTGAATTAATTGAGACTGAACTCTGGGTTCAATACTGCGAATTAGCAGCAGGCAATAAGGCTTACGCAAAAGCCCTGAACCTGATAGAAGCTGAGATGGTTCCTTATGTTTGTGATGTAACCGACGACGAGCAAAGCCATGCGAAATTCATCAACGCATACCTCGTAGCAAATGGCCATCCGGAAATAAGCCTGGATAAATTTCGCACTCTTCCGAGCAGCAAAGCTACAGGGGCTAAGGACATAGGCAGGCTCACCAACCTTATGGAGGTTACGGTGGATACTACCTGGTTTAATCGCCAACGCGACACTGGAAACCCTGATTTTGGTACTATCTATCCCCAGTCCGTTGACATTGTGGGCAAACCCGTTATTCCGCTTTCTGATAATGTATCGGAGAAGGAGATGCAGCTTATTGCCAATTGTGCTGCATTCCATTTTGCTGCCACCGAGCAGAACGGAGCAAGTATATACCCCTCGATGATTCCGAAGGCCAGCAATCTTGAGGTTCTTCAGATTCTAACAAGCATTGGACCTACTGAGGCATACTTTTTCGCCTCTTTTCATCAGTCACTGGAAGGGGTTCAGGCAATCTCAGGCGACGGTTTGGTATTTCCTGACATGAAAAAAAATCACATTGGCGGACATCACTTTCCGCGTCCCTGCAAGTTTCTTCGTGAGGGGCTGCCTTTAGTAACTGTGATTCGCCCAACAGCCACAGTAAATGGCGGTGCGATGCACCTTGTAAAAGGATTGATCAAATCAAACGTATTCAAAGGACAGAGCCAGGAGTTCCTTGATTATATGACGAAATTAGCAACCGCAGCCGATGACGCTACCAGGACTTTATAAGCAAATGAGGCTCGCCCGGGCAGGTCACCTATTACGGTCTACGTATAATAGTAATCCTGAATCATAATCAATTGGTTGAATCATTTTGCACTTCAGACAGCAAATGAGGCTTATTCAGCCTCTGCTAAGTTGTTGTTAGTAGTTAAGTGTCATCAGTCTCCTGAATATCTTTCCATTGATCTCTTCAAAATCTCTTTTACATCCTTCGAAAGGTTTTGATAACTATAGAACCCATAGAGCGTATCAAACGGTATTGCTTCTAATCGCTTATTAATGCGCTTTACTTCCTGAAGCGACAAAGGTATTTTGTTGGGATAACTGTACATGACGGCAAAATGTTTCATGCTCGGCGAAAGATATAAAGTGTCTCCACAAAACACTGTTCAGTCCTTTGAAAGAAAAGGAACCTGGAAAATGCAGCTGCCTGGAAAATGTCCACCGATATTGATGATCCGTATTTCATCCCACAAAGATTTTTCATTTCCATCCCAAAGACTGATGTGGCTTCCTTTATCCATAATCCACTGTTCATCGCTACGATGAATATAAATGGGGCAATCAAACATTTCAGCCCAATCATTCATATTGCTGTAATAATGCGGATGTGAGATAGCAATTGCTTTCAGCCCACCTTTTGATTTTATGAAATCTCTAGCAGGTTCATCAAGCAAAGCAATGAATTCCATAAAATGTTTCCTTCACCAGATAAAATAAGTAATGCGCGCTGACCCGATTGCAAACCTTGGGAAAATCTCAAGCTCATACACCCGATCCTTTATCTTATTGATCCGAACCCGGTTAGTCGTTAGCAATTTATCATGTGTCGTCCAGGTTTGCCCTTCTTCGGGAATATACTGACGGTCGTCATTACAGATCTGGTATAGGCTTTATTCATCCATGCCAGAAGGAAATTGGGTGCCACAAGCAGTACAAATTTTTTGCTGGTTCATGCAGATGCATTTACATTACAATCATTGTTATTAAACGGTTGCTTTATAAAATCTCAACTTCTTCAGGTATTATAAGCTACAGCACGCGTCCATTTTCTGTAATAACTAAATGTTTAAAGTTTGGCTGCTTAATTTAAAATAGCGGGGCAAATGATTGCTTGGCAATAATATTTTTAATCAGCTTGTCTAACTGATTGTAGTGCGCTTTAAATAAAAAACTTCCCATGCTTATTCTTCTCACCCCGCATTCCGCTAAATCCTCAATGGAACGCAGATCAGGCATACAAAGCACGTTAACCGGTAATGTGGTAGCAGAAGTTATTTTTTTTATTTCATCTTTCTCTTTTACAAAGGGAACGAAAATTCCGTCTGCGCCTGCCTCTTCATACGGATGTAGTCTGTCTAATGTTAATTCGAGGGCAGCAGGCAGGTTTTCTAAAAAGCTATCCGTTCTGGCATTTACAAAAAGCTGCATATTTTTTCTAGCCAAATGATTTTTAATCCTGGTGAGTTTTTCGATAAACAAGTCTTTTCCCTGAGAATCTTCAAGATTGATTCCTACCACTCCAATATCAAAGAGCTTTTCAATGTTGGTAATTACTTCGCTGATGTTTGGACTGTAGCCGGTTTCCATATCAACAGACAATGGAATGTCTATACCGGAAATTATTCTTTGCACTACAAAAAACATTTCTCCAAAAGAAATTTTTTCACCGTCTTCATAACCTAATGAATTAGCGATTGCGGAGCTTGATGTAGCAATAGCTTTGTATCCATTGTCAAGAAAAACCCGGGCACTCGTTACATTCCAGGCATTCGCTATTATCAACGGTTTATTTTGTTGATGGAGGTTATGAAAGATTTCATAATTGTTCATTTGTTTAGTTTTTTCTTAACAATGGTTTTAATAGCGTAGCAACTCCAATCCTGTTCCATACATTGATGGTAGCAATAGCCATAATAATTTGCGCTGTTTTTTCTTCCCCAAAAATTGCAATCGATTTTTCGTAAACAGCATCGCTTAAACCATGCTGCTGTATCAGGGTAACTTCCTCAGTCAACTGAAATAATAATCTTTCTTCTTCTGAAAATAGTTCTCCGGCCTCCCTCCATGCACTTATCAAAAAAATACGTTGTTCTGATTCGCCCAATTTCCGGGCATCTCTCGAATGCATATCTACGCAATAAGCGCAACCGTTTATTTGCGAAGCCCTTATTCTGATAAATTCCCTATGCAGTTTATCGACGGAAGATTCATTCACAAATTTGTCTAATGCTTCCATTGCAGCATAAGCAGTCGGTTGCACAACATTAAAATCAATTCTTTTTTTCATTCTCTATTTTTTTTATTTCTTCTTTAAAACCAATTCTTCAGCATTCCGTTTAATCCGGGATTGCCGCTAGTAGACAAAAATAGGACAGACCTGAAGCTTAAAGAATAGACAATGCAAGGAAAAGCATGTAAGATTTACAAAGCCGGGTTGCTTTTATAATACTTGGGAGATTGACGGGTATGCTTTTTAAAAAAGTTGGAGAAATAAAACGGGTCGTTAAAGCCTAATTCAAAGGCAACTTCTTTTATTGAAAGGTCCTGATAAATAAGCAGCCGTTTTGCCTCGGAAATAATTAATCCGTAAATAACATTTTGGGCAGTTTTTCCAGTGTGCAGCTTTGATTGCTCATTCAATTTAGCTTCTGTTGTATTTAAGACTGAAGCAAAATGGCTTAATGGAAAATTACTTTTAAAATTAGCCCTGGCTAATTCTAAAAATTTAAGGAACAAAGCATCTGGCTTATATATTTCATCTCCGCGATTAACTTTTGCACGGTTGATCTCCACCAATATCAATTCTATTCTTGAATGTATGGATGTTAGGTACTGGTAAGGTTGCTGCAAAAGTTCTTCTTGAATAAGCTTGAGCTGCGTTTCAATGGTTTGGAAATTCTGAATGGTAATTACTTCATTTAAATCAAAATGACAAAACAGACCATTGTGAAAAATCAGTTCAATGTCCTTGTCGTCTTTACAAAAAAACCCAAACGTAAATTCAAGAATAAACCCTTCTGCGGCATTTAATTTTTTAAAATAATGTATCTGCCCTGACGTAATAGTTATAACCTGGAATTGTTTTAACTCCAGTTCTTTATCATCCACTACAATTGTTGTATTCCCTTTTAAGCACCAGATGAGTACATATTTCATCCAGCGTTTAGGTACATCAATATCAGATTTCTCATGAAATGTTTCGAGGCTAACCATTGCCTAAAATTAGATAGATTCAATTTTTCGTGGTGTGCTAATTTAGGATGTGTCTCTCTAATAACTTTTTACGAAAGAAGCTATTACGGGTAGTTATTGGAATTATTTCCTCTTTGTTTTCTCCTTTTGCATATTTTCTTTCACCCTCAATTTACAATTCTTGTTACCAATGCTAATGGAAGTGATTTATCGAGAGGGAATTGAACGGAACCTTTTGCGCCTTTAAATACAGAAAGCTCCTTTTTAAAGGTTCAATTCCTGATGCTGTAGGATAAAATCCAATATGGTTTATATAACCTGCGAAATAAACCAGCATACCATAATATTTATAAGCTGGGATCCGCTAACTGATAATTTCTTCAGAGCGGGCGCCGCTTTTAGAATTGTTGTAAGCACCTGATTCATCTTTTGAGTTTCTTCAGGAAGGCAGCTATATACTGATCTACATCAGCTATTTTCGTTACGTGAGATTGCATTAGCTGACTCTTAAGATTGTTTGCCACTTTGCTTACAAACTACTATGCACCAATGGGCAACTTCCACAATTAGTACTTAAACCAAGCCCTGCGCCAGCATGGCATCTGCAACCTTCACGAAGCCACCGATATTTGCCCCTTTAACATAATTGATGCGCCCGTTTTCGCTGCCGTAGTTTACACAGGTGCTGTGAATAATTTCCATGATGCCTTTCAATTCTTTATCTACCTCTTCCTTTGGCCACCGCAGGCGTTGCGAATTCTGACTCATCTCAAGACCGGATACTGCCACACCACCTGCATTAGAGGCTTTGCCCGGCGCATATAAAATTCCCCTGCTGAGAAATACGGTTACCGCTTCAGGTGTTGAAGGCATATTAGCACCTTCAGCAACAGCGATACAGCCATTGTTCAGCAATGCTGTTGCATCATCACCATTTAACTCGTTTTGAGTGGCACAGGGCAATGCTACATCACACTTTACGCCCCATGGAGTCTTTCCTTCAATATACTCACAACTATATTTTTCCGTGTATTCTTTAATACGTCCGCGCTTCTCATTTTTGATCCACATTAAATGTGCGAGCTTCTCCTGCGTAATTCCGGATTCATCTAAAATAAAGCCATCGCTGTCGGAAAGCGTAATTACTCTTGCGCCGAGCTGTATACATTTTTCTGCAGCATACTGTGCCACGTTACCCGAACCACTGATCACCACCGTTTTATCTTTTAAACTTTCCCTGCGCGTAGTGAGCATTTCATGTGTGAAATAGACACAACCATACCCTGTTGCTTCAGGCCTGATGAGACTTCCTCCAAAAGTAATGCCCTTGCCGGTAAGTACCCCGGTAAATTCATTCTTCAGTCTTTTATACTGGCCAAACAAAAATCCTATTTCTCTTCCCCCTACATTAATATCACCTGCCGGCACATCCGTGTCAGGTCCGATGTGACGGAATAACTCGCTCATAAAACTCTGGCAAAACCGCATTACCTCATTATCGGATTTTCCCTTCGGGTCGAAATCACTGCCTCCTTTACCACCCCCCATCGGCAAGCCGGTAAGCGAATTCTTAAACACTTGTTCAAAAGCTAAAAATTTTAAAATACCGAGATATACTGAATAGTGAAAACGCAGGCCTCCTTTATAGGGTCCTATTGCACTGTTCATCTGTATGCGATAGCCACGGTTGATCTGAAATTCACCTTTATCATCAATCCACGGTACACGGAACATAATTACACGTTCCGGCTCCGCTATACGCTCCAGGATCTTCGCTTTTTTATATTTAGGATTTTCTTCAATGTAAGGAATCAGCGATTCAGCGACCTCGAACACCGCCTGATGAAATTCCGGCTCATCGCGATTTTTTTCTTTTATCTTTTTCATGAAATCTTCAATCAGGGCTGTTCCAGGAGAATCCATATGATAGGTTTAGGTTCTAAAAAAAAGTGATAAGCAGTGTTGAAGTAAACTTCCGAACCATACATTCAGCGAATACGTGATACCGATTGAGAAATCAATGATAGAATATTTTTTTATGATAAAAAAGTGAATGCCGGTTAATACTGCAAAGGCGGCACCATGAAGTAACCGGTCTAAATTGTTGGGAACGATTGCAAAGAATCAATTCTGAAATTATTCTACGATCTTATAATCATCATTATTCAGTAATGGAAGGCCCTTAAACCTGAGAAGAAGCTGTGCCACAGTAATTACATCTTTCTGGCAATAGGTGACAATGCGCGATAAATCATTCTCCTTCCAGAAAACTTTTCCAACATCTTTCCCGTCCAAATCATCTTTGGGAGATGCTATTCCCATTACTGCTGAGAGCAGCTTTAGACTTGTAAAATGTTTATAATCCCCGAAACGCCATAGCTGCATAATGTCAACAGCATATACTTCATATGGTTTTTTGCCGGAAATGTCCAGCACTTTTGGTAGTTCTAATCCATTAATCAGCATTCGGCGGCATAAGTAGGGAATATCAAACTCCTTAATGTTATATCCGCAAAAAAAATATTTATCAGGCTTTTTATAATAAGTATTTAATAGTTCTGTAAATAATTGCAGCAATATCTTTTCATCACTTCCGGCAAATGATTTAATGCGGAATCTTTCCATTTCCTGTTTCCCGGGATTAAAAATCCCAATAGAGATACAGACGATTTTTCCAAACTCAGCATATATACTTGCATGGTTAAAATACTGATCTTCCTTCGATTCATTTTCTGCTTTAAGACGAGCAGACTTGTTAAGATAAAGTTCTTTTAATTCAAGAGGAACAGATTCAAAATCGGGGTAACCCGGCACTGTTTCAATATCAATACAGATAAGATTGTTGAGGTGAATGTTATCGAGCATTATGTTTTGATGATTCTTGTGCGCCCGATCCTAAATCTTTGATTGGGTTAATAAATGTAGAAATTCTGAGGAATTAATTTACCGTAAATATTACGGATGATCAATAAGAAAGAAGGGAAAAGACTCCAGCAGCAGTAACAGACATTAAGATTGGCCTATCTGCCTTAAAAGATTCTAAATGAATTAAAAAATATTGGTTGCTAAAGTTCCGACTACAGCGAGAATGGATGCAAGTAATACGGCAGCAGCAAAGTTCTTTACTTCGAAGCCCTTGAACAGACTGTCAACAATTTTGATAATTATCGCCATCACAATGAGCCGGACAAAAAAAGAAAGCAGTCCGAGAGTTACAACATTAATAGGCAACCGGAGCAAAAATCCAATGGTTGCATTCAAAACACCGATTACAAGAGATACGGCAATAGCGGTCCCATAATTTTTGACGTACACGCTGGGTAATAAATATGCGACAATCAGCAATACTCCGGCATCCAGCAAAAGTTCAAAAATAAAATGCATGGTTAATCAGGCTTCATGGTAAGCTCAGAGCCATCTGCCGCACGGAGTTTGAGGCTCTTGGTATTCCATTCAAGTATGGTAAAATTTTCCGAAACACCTTCACCGCTAAATTGTAGGCTCAAAGTGCTTCCTTCATTCTTCCATGTTCCTTTCCGCTCCACGCCTTCACCGCCCATCACCATATTTCCATTATTAAAAAACGTGATGTATTCTTTTTTTTCACTGTGGCTAAGCTTATCGTTATTTCCCTGTGAGGTGGTTTCATCTGTAGCACGCCATGTCTTCTGGTTACTGCCAGCAACCACTTCGCTGAAAGTAGCACCTGACGCAGCGCCGGACTTTTCACCATTTTTACACCCGCCGATAATAAGAAAAAAGACGAGTAAACAGGAGATTTTGTTTTTCATGGTAATATTTCTGTTTAGGGTATGATAATTTTCTGTCCCGGAAAAATTTTATCGGGATTTTTGATTACATCTTTATTTGCCTCAAATATTTTTTTCCAGTCATCGGCTTGGCCATAGTACTCTTTGGCAATTTTTGATAGTGTATCACCACTTTTAATAACATATTCCCGCTTTACTGTAGCTGCCTGTGGAGCCGCAGAAACATTAGGAGTATTCGCAGTAACCTTTGGCTGCTCAACAGGTTTTTCATCCCCCTTTTTTTTTAAGAAATCCAGTAGTCCCATATAAATTGTTTTTATGAATTAAATTATTTTCTTATAACATTTTGCAGTAAGCTGCCAATCCCCCCATAACCACGGCCGCCGCTTAATAAAGAAATAAGGGAGCCGTGACCCATCATAGAAGAACCCATTCCCCGATTGCCCATCGCTCCCCCGCGGTTTCCCATCAGGTTTCCGAGAAGCCCTCCACCGGAACCAAGAAGACCTCCTCCTATTCCACGTCCTCCGCCTGAAGTCATTCTTCCTGTTAAAAATTTGGCAACCAGCATTGGTCCTAAAATCCCCAACAAACCCGATGAAAGACTTTTGGTATTTATTCCTGCTTTGCTTAGCTTATCATTTAATCCAAGCGACTCAAGAAAGCCTGGATGAGTAACTTCTTCCCCGCTTTTGCCGCTGTCAGCCGATTTATCCACAAACTCATCGAGAAGCGAAAATTGTTTTGCATTTATGTTCAGATACTGGCTTATAGACTGAATATTTTGTTTTTCTTCTTCGGAATATTGCCCATCGGATTTTGCAAAACTAATGATGTCGGTAACCAGGGAAAACCGAAGATCGCTTTGCTTAATAATATCCAGGCAACGGGTCAGTTCTTCTTTAGAAAGATCGCGGGCCGCCCGTTCAACGGCCTGTTCCTGCTGAGGTGAAAGATCAGCGGTTGCTACCAGAGCCCTTATAAATTCCATTTCATCATCAGAGGCTTCGTGATCTGCAGTGGCGATGGAGGCGATCGCTCCAAGGTAAGCACCTTTTTCTACATCACTATAATCCTTTAATAATTTATCCGGTTGATTCATGTAAAATTTTAAGACCGCATTAACAATTTCCAATCCAAAAATACTTTCTTTCCCTAAATATGAAATTATTTTTTTATGATACTGGAAATTAAAAAAAGATGCTCAAAACTATTTCCGCACAAAACAAAATCTTCTGATAGTTTAGCACCGTTTAAATATAACTGAAAAAAAATTATAAGAATGGATTTTTTTGATACGAAGTTTAAACATCCCTACAATTATAACAATGAATATCAAAAGCGCATTGCTTATTTCAGCATGGAGTTCGCGGTTGATCAATCTCTGAAAACGTATTCGGGTGGTTTGGGTTTTCTTGCAGGATCCCATATGAAAAGCGCATATGAGTTAAAGCAGAATATTGTAGGTGTTGGCATTTTGTGGAAGTATGGATATTATGACCAGATCCGTAAGCAGGATCAATCCATGGATGTTTTATTTCTCGAAAAAAACTATTCATTTTTAGAAGAAACAGGCATAAAGTTTTCCATCGAAATAAATGGGCAACCGGTTACCGTATCGGCAAAATATCTGGCTCCTCGTTTTTTTCAAACCGTTCCGCTTTTTTTTCTCACAACCGATCTTCCGGAAAATGATTATCTGGCACAATCTATTTGTCACCGGCTTTATGATTCCGATACAGCAGCAAAAATTGCTCAGTTTATCTTGTTAGGCATAGGCGGAGCAAAATTACTGGACCATTTAGGATATCATGCTGAAGTGATCCATTTGAATGAAGCACACGGATTTTCATCGGCGTTTTATCTGTATCAAAAATTTGAAAGCCTGGCTGAAGTGAGAAAAAGGCTGGTTTTTACTACTCATACCCCTGAAGAAGCGGGCAATGAAAAGCACGACATCTACCTGCTGCATAAGCTTGGATATTTTTGTGGCCTTCCGCTTGAAGAAATCCGGGAACTGACAAAGACATCAGGTGATGTTTTTAACCATACACTGAGTGCTTTACGGGTTGCGCGGATTGCAAACGGAGTTTCTCAATTGCACGGTAAAGTTGCCTGTGAAATGTGGAATAGCTATGATGAAATCTGTCCTATAATAGCAATAACCAATTCTCAAAACGGCAGATACTGGACAGACCATGAGCTCTATGATTTTTTAGCACACCGGCGATTTAAAAACCTGGTGCATAGAAAAAAATATTTGAAGATGAAACTGTTCGAAACAGTTGCAGATCAAACCGGAAAAATATTTGATCCGGATATTCTGACAATAGTCTGGGCTCGGAGATTTGCAGGTTACAAGCGCCCGGATTTAATAACCGAACATGCAGCAGCATTTGATCACCTGATGACAAGGGCGGATTTCCCCGTACAGATTATCTGGGCAGGGAAGCCATACCCTTCGGACTACGGTGCTATTTCAACATTTAACAACCTGGTACATCTGTCAAAGAAATATAAAAATATGGCAGTATTGGTTGGCCATGAGCTAAAGCTTTCAAGGAAGCTAAAAGCGGGTGCTGATATCTGGTTGAACAATCCGCGTGTGCCCCGGGAAGCTTCCGGTACATCAGGAATGACAGCTGCTATGAATGGAGCTATTAACTTATCTACCAATGATGGATGGATCCCTGAATTTGCTACGCCACATAATTCCTTTGTAATCCCCATGGCGGATCTGAATGCTCCTGTTTCTATGCAGGACGTACATGACCTGCAGCATCTTTATGATATCCTCGAAAACCGGATTTTACCTATGTATTATAAAAAACCAGGCGCATGGATCAGAATGATGAAGCAAAGCATGAAAGATATTTTTCCAGTGTTTGAATCGAACAGGATGGCAGATGAGTATTATAAGCTATTATATAATTAATAATTCTTTTGAATGTATTTAAGTGCTGTTAAGTTTAATAATTATGCGGACAGAATATTTTTTGGCAGGATTTTTTCAACCGCATTCTGTATATTAAACTTTATCAATCTTAAAATTTTAACAATGAATAATTCAAAAATTTTTATCTCTGTTTTAATAGGAGTTTCAGCGGGTATTGTGGCAGGACTTTTATTTGCTCCTGATAAGGGATCCGAAACCAGGAGAAAAGTTGCAGAGACATCTGGCAAACTTGTGACTGGTGTAAAAGATGCTGCGGAAAATGTAAAGGAATTTGCGCAAAATAGTACAAACGCTATTTCCGATGCCAAGAACAAACTATTCAAAAAGGGTGAGAAGGTTGCAGATAACTTTGCAGAAAAAAGTTATTAATCTGATTTCATTTCAAAAAAAAGTCTTCATCATTAATTTGGTGAAGACTTTTTAATTTTTTATTTGGAGTATTTTTGAAAGTAAGAAAAATCTTAATTCCAATATATGAAATGTAACTTTTTATCAATACAGTGTTTTGCTGTTTTCTTAATAATCATAAACATTCCTTTAATTCAAAGCTGCACGAATGATGCAGGCGCAAGTGACACCACGGCTGTTCAAAAGGAAGATAACGTGGCTTTAATGCCAATGCTGCTTTCTGATCAATTTAAAAATTACTGGTATGCCGGAAAAGCCGAAATATGCTCTTATCATTTAAAACAAGCCCGCTATGGTGAAATTCATGATGGCAGCGCAGTTACCATTTTTGTTACGGAAGATTTCTCCAAAGCGAAACAGGTAAAGCTTGACCATCCTGAAACAGCAGGTGATGACCGGCTGCCGGTATTGAAGTTAAATCTTGTGAAAAAGTTCGTAACAGGCATTTATCCTTATTCCATGATGATGTCTGCATTTTCACCTGTTGACATTGTTAATTATCCTCATGCAATAAAAATAGCTGCATCGGTGCAGGAATGGTGCGGAAGCACCTATACTCAGCTTAATAACCGTAATGGAAAATACCTGGTTACGTGGAATTCTTATTTTGAAGATGAGGGAGATAAAAATGTCACCTTTGAAAAGTGTTTTCTCGAAGATGAACTGTGGAATCTAATACGTATAACGCCTGATCACTTACCGGTTGGCGAACAGAAGGTTCTGCCGGGAAGCCTTTACACCCGCATGACTCACATTCCTCTGAATGTTGAAAATGCTGTGTTGGCCCTAAAGGCAAATGGAGATACCATGCTTTATACCATTAATTATAAAACACAGCAGCATATAATAGATATTAAATTCGAAAAAAGCTTTCCGCATAAGATATTGGGGTGGGATGAAACATTTCCAGGTTTCGATGGAAAATTACTTACCACCATTGCAACTCTGGACAAAACGATTATGACCAATTACTGGACGCATCATAACAATGCCGACAGATCCTTAAGATCGCAGCTGGGTATACCTGAAAATTTTTGACCCTGCACCGTTAGTAAACAGGATTAATTTTTTGTTTCCTGAGTTTCAGCAGGGTTAATTGCCTTTGATTTACGGGAAGGAAATTTAAATATTTGTCTTGTAGGAGAGGGCATATGGTCACCCAAAAGAAAGCCCCAGGGTTTTAAAGGTTCTATATGATCAAAAATAACTTTTATGATTGCGGTTAAAGGAATAGATAGAAACATTCCAGGTATTCCCCACAAATCATTTCCTATAAATACTACAACAATTGAAACAATAGCATTAATTTTTACCTTGGATGCTACTATTTTAGGAACCAGAAAATTGTTATCAATTAGTTGAATAATCATGTAGGAGCCCAGCACTAATAAAGCGTAAGACGGTGGCTTTGTAATTAAAGCCATGGTCATAGGTAAACTCACAGCTATAATGCCACCTATATAAGGGATAATGTTAAGCAAGGCACCAATAATTCCTAAAAGGATGGCATACTTAATTCCAAGAATCATAAGTGCTATGGAATTTAATGTGGCTACAATGCCGGCCTCTATCAGCAAGCCCACCAGATAATTGTGAATAAGTCCCTTTGTTTCCGTAAGCACTTCAACTACCGTTTTATGAAGACTGCGGTCAAAGAGCTTTCGGATAAATTCAAGAAATAATGATTTATACAATAAGATCATAAAAACGTATACCGGCAAAAGCACTGCTATAATCAGGGCACCGCTCACGGTAGTGAGCGTCTGTCCTACAACAGCACCGGTATTATTTATGGCACTGCTCTTGGTGGTGGCTATCCATTGGGTAACCTGTTTAGTGCTGATATTGAGTGTTACAGAAATGAACTTAACACCCTGGTCGACCATAGTATTAAATTTCTCTTTCAGCTGCGGTAAATCTTCAGTGAACCTGCTTACCTGCGACGAGATAAAATAGAAGAGCCCGAATGTAAATAAAATAGCAAGTAACAGCGTAAGGATAATAGCTATTATGCGGTTTAAGCCCCTTGCGGTAAAAAAGTTGACTACCGGATTTAATAGTATGGCGAAAATGGTTGCATATATCAAAGGCACTATAATATCCTGACCTATATAAAGTATAGCAATAAATGCGCATGTCCCCATAATTATCAGGGAAGCTTTGGCATAAAAAGGGAATTTTAATTGTTCATCCATCTTTCAATAAAGGGATATTTTCTGAAATACAATAAATAATTTATAACCAGCTTGATATTACTTGAAAAATTCTGTGAGTTACATATTTCTTCTGTATTGACCACCCACTTCAAAAAGGGAATTTGTAATTTGACCCAACGAGCAATATTTGGTTATCTCCATCAGTGATTCAAACATATTATTATTCAGCACTGCTGTAGTTTGCAGCTCAGCGATGAGTTGCGGAGCTTTATCTGAATGCATTTTATGCAATTCCTGCAGCATAGCTATCTGATATTCCTTTTCTTCTTTTGTAGCACGAATTATCTCAGAGGGGATAATGGTTGGAGAGCCTTTCGAATTTAAGAAAGTATTCACGCCGATAATCGGGTATTCACCATTGTGCTTTAATGTTTCATAATACAAACTCTCTTCCTGAATCTTTCCGCGCTGATACATGGTTTCCATTGCACCTAAAACACCGCCTCGTTCTGTAAGGCGATCAAACTCTGCAAGCACCGCTTCTTCCACAAGGTCAGTCAACTCTTCAATTATAAAAGAACCCTGCAAAGGATTTTCATTTTTTGCCAATCCCAGCTCCCTGTTGATGATGAGCTGAATGGCCATTGCCCGGCGCACACTTCCTTCTGTTGGTGTGGTAATAGCTTCATCATAGGCATTGGTATGCAGTGAATTGCAGTTATCGTAGATTGCATACAGAGCCTGTAATGTGGTTCTGATGTCGTTAAAATCTATTTCTTGTGCATGAAGCGAGCGGCCGGAAGTTTGAATGTGATACTTCAGCATTTGCGAACGTTCATTGGCACCGTACTTTAACTTCATCGCCTTTGCCCAGATTTTTCTCGCTACTCTCCCTATAACAGCATATTCAGGATCAATACCATTTGAAAAAAAGAAGGAAAGGTTGGGGGCAAACTCATTGATCTTCATTCCTCTGCTCAGGTAATATTCAACATAGGTAAATCCGTTCGCAAGCGTAAAGGCGAGCTGTGTTATAGGATTTGCTCCTGCTTCCGCAATGTGATACCCTGAAATTGATACGCTGTAGAAGTTTCGAACTTTGTTTTTTATAAAGTATTCCTGAACATCGCCCATGAGCCGCAAGGAGAATTCAGTGGAAAAGATGCAGGTATTCTGCGCCTGGTCTTCTTTCAGAATATCTGCCTGCACCGTTCCGCGAACCTGTTGCAGCGCGTTTTCTTTAATCTTATTATAGATCCCGTAATCAAGTACTTCACTACCTGTAATTCCAAGCAGCATCAAGCCCAATCCATCATTACCCTCGGGTAACCGGCCCTGATAAGCTGGCTGCAGCACATCCTTTTTCTTATATATCTCCTTAATCTTTTCAGAAACGCTTTCTGTAAGACCCTGTTCCCTGATATACAATTCACATTGCTGATCTATGGCAGCATTCATAAAGAAACCCGTGATGGTTGCAGCCGGACCATTTATGGTCATGCTCACCGAAGTTTTTGGATCGCACAGATTAAAACCGCTATATAATTTTTTTGCATCATCCAAACAACAAATAGAAACACCACTATTTCCAATTTTGCCATAGATATCCGGCCGATGATCCGGATTCTGGCCATATAGTGTTACTGAATCAAATGCGGTGCTAAGTCTTTTTGCAGGAAGGTTAAGCGATACATAATGAAAGCGTTTATTTGTACGCTCTGGTCCGCCCTCGCCGGCAAACATACGGGTCGGATCTTCACCTTCGCGCTTAAAAGGATAAATGCCTGCGGTGTATGGAAATTCTCCCGGGAAATTTTCTTTGCAAGTCCACTGAACAATTTTACCCCAGGATTCAAAGCCCGGCGTAGCAACCCGGGGAATTTTCAAATGAGAAAGTGATTCAGTGTAAGTCTTTACTTTCACGTCTCTACCCCGAACTTTATAGATGAACAAATCTTCGTGGTACCGGCTGATTCTTTTCTTCCAGGTTTTTACCTGGTCAAACAGATATGGGTCAAGATCTTTTTTTAATTCAAAATATTTTACGATCAGTTCATGGGCTATCTGGTGTTCATGGAGACCCTTTGTGTCAAGGCCGGGCAGCGCAGTACCTGCTGTTCTATCATTACTTTCAGCAGAGCCTTCAGGAATAAAATTTTTTCGTTGTCCAGGGAAGGCCGGCAGAGACGAAAATCTCTCATTCGCATTGTCCTCTTCGCTCAAAACATCTGTTTCACTAAACAACAGAATGGCATTGCGTAATGAAAAAAGTTTGGTGGCCACAGCACTTTGCCTGGTTACCCACTCTTCGTACTTCCGGTTATTTTCAGAGATTTCGCTTAGATAACGAATACGGGCGGGAGGAATGATATAAATCTTTTCACTCATCTCCCCGGTGACATTGAGGTGCGGCTTTAAATCAATTCCTGTTTTGTTGCTGATTTTATCCATCACCGCTTTATAAAGCCGGTTCATGCCCGGATCGTTAAACTGAGAGGCAATGGTTCCGAATACCGGGATATTTTCATCTTCCACATCAAAAAGCTGGTGGTTGCGCCTGTATTGCTTTTTTACATCACGCAATGCATCCATTGCTCCGCGCTTATCGTATTTATTCAGTGCTATGATGTCAGCAAAATCAAGCATATCAATTTTTTCAAGCTGTGAAGCTGCACCGTACTCGGGAGTCATTACATACATGCTCACATCACTATGCTCAATAATTTCTGTATCACTCTGTCCAATGCCGGAGGTTTCTAATAGGATGAGATCGTAACGTGCTGCTTTTACAATGTCCACTGCTTCTTTTACATATTTGCTTAGCGCCAGATTCGATTGTCGTGTTGCGAGGGACCGCATATATACACGATCATCTTTAATGGAATTCATTCTGATACGGTCACCAAGTAGTGCGCCACCGGTTTTTCTTTTCGTAGGATCGACAGAAATGATTGCAATTGTGTGATTCTTGAAATCAAGCAGAAACCTTCTGACAAGCTCATCTACTAATGACGATTTTCCGGAGCCCCCGGTTCCGGTAATTCCAAGCACGGGAATTTTTACCTGTTGCGAAAGCCATCGCACTTCATCCAATAAAGGTTGAGACTGTTCAGGAAAATTTTCCGCTCCGGAGATCAGAGCTGCTATGGCATGTTGATTTTTTGTTTTGAGCTCTTTAATTTCTCCATTAAGGTTCGACCCTGCAGGAAAATCACATTGCTGCAACATGTCGTTTATCATGCCTTGCAGACCCATCGATCTGCCATCATCCGGAGAATAGATTCTTGTAATGCCATAAAGGTGCAGCTCTTCAACTTCGTAAGGAAGAATAACACCACCTCCGCCACCGAAAATCTTGATATGTGAACAGCCTTTTTCTTTCAGCAGGTCGAACATATATTTAAAGTATTCAAGGTGTCCACCCTGGTAAGAAGTCATGGCAATCGCCTGGGCATCTTCCTGAATTGCACAATCCACTACTTCCTGAACACTTCGGTCGTGGCCTAAATGGATAACCTCTGCACCGCTTGCCTGTATAATGCGGCGCATGATATTTATTGCTGCATCATGCCCGTCGAATAAAGAGGCAGCTGTAACAATGCGGATCTTATTTTTTGGTTTGTACGCTTCGATCTTTGTCATCATGGAAACATCCCGATGTAAATTTAAAAATTAACCGATGCTTCCATTGAAATTACTGCTTTTCACTTCTTTTAGCCTTCAGCAAGTAATTGCAGGGCGCTTCATCCGTATATAATGAGTGAAGATGAGATAGGGATACTAATTTTTAATCTGATTTTTCATTAAATGTTTATCAAACCAATCCTTTCTGCGCTGCAGCCGATCCCGTAAATAGCTGGGAACCTGGATGCCATGATATTGATCAGGATAAATGATGAGTTGCGTTTCAATGCCTAAAGTTTTTAATGCCTGGTACATCTGTTCCTGGTTAAGGAGCGGAACATTAAAATCTTTACTATCACCCATAAACAAGGTAGGTGTAGTGATTCTGTCTGCATGAAGGAACGGATCAGATAATTTCAGATAGTTTTCTGTGTTCCCCCACGGTGTTCCAAGTTCTTCAATGTACTCACGAATATACATGTCGGTACCGAAACCTGAGAGAATATTAGATATACCTGCGCCACTGACTGCACACTTGAAGCGATGATCCTGCACGATGGCATAGTTGGTGCTGATACCACCATAGCTCCATCCTTCTACGGCAAGATTGTCGGGATCTGCAATACCAAGCTTTACCATTTCATCCACTCCCGAAAGATCATCCTGGATGTCTTTATTGCCCCAGTCAGCAAAAATGGCAGTAGCAAATTTTTCACCTTTCGTAGTGCTGCCGCGCGGATTCATGGAAACTACAGCATAACCCCATGATGCATACAATTGCCAATCAAGGGCCCACTCATTCTGATTTTGACTGGTAGGACCTCCATGGATCTGCAGAATGGTAGGGTATTTTTTTCCTTCTTTATAATCAAGCGGAAGCACCATAAATCCACTGATCCCGGTTCCATCTTTACTGGTTGATTTAAATTCTTTTGTAGTTGCAAATTGATGGCTGGAAAGCCAATTGTCATTCTGATGTGAAAGCTTTCTAATCCCTTTTTCATCCTGAATAAGTATCTCTCCGGGAAGCGATGGTGTCGTGTATTGCGCTGCAACTTTTTTTCCGTTCAAGGAGTAGTTATAAATTGTATAACGGCCTGGAAGAATTCTTTGAATGGTACCACCTGTTATTGCTACCTTATCCAGGTCGAGGTTCTGATCATCTTCAGCAATAAAATAGATTTCTTTTCCATCTGCTGACCACTGCGGGTTCCAGATGTTACGATCATAATCCGCAGTTAATATTTTAGGAATACCGCCTTCAACCGGAACCACGGCAAGCCGCTGTGTTGCATAATATATAAGTTTAAGCGGGCCACCTGCCGTGTATGCAATAAATTTTCCATCAGGACTCCACACGGGAGGAAATTCATAACTGGGATCGTTATCAGGGCCTTGATTTGTGGTGATCTGTCTTGGAGTCGCGTGTGGTTTTGCTTCTGCTACATAGATGTCGAAATTATTATCACGATCCCAGTCTTCACGTGCACGCTTGCTTACAAAAGCTATTGATTTTCCATCCGGACTCCAGGAGGGCAGTTGTTCTTCATAATTTCCATCAACAATCCTAATCGTGTCATTCGTAGCCACATCAAGCACATACAAATGCTTCCTCTCCTTGCCAAGATATCCGGAAAAATCTTCTTTAAAATAAAATCGATCAATTACAATAGGTATCGGTGTTTCAGTCCCGGGAATGTATTTCGCAGTATCAACGACATTGGCAATTATTGCAATCTTTTTTCCATCGGGAGACCAGGTATATTCCTCAATGCCTCCAAAAAAGCTAGTAATTTTTTTTGCCTCTCCACCGCCACGATTCAGCAGCCAGAGCTGATCCGCTTCATTACTGTCAGTCCTTGACGAAAGAAAAGACAGGTATTTATTATCGGGGCTCCATCGCGGTGAAGCTTCACTTTCTTCTTTAGTTTGAGTTATCTGAATTGCAGTGTTTCCATCCCAGCCTGACATCCAGATATCAGATGTTGCCTCATCTGTTTTAAGATTGGTGGAGCTGACTGTATAAGCAACCCATTTACCGTCAGGAGAAATTTGGGGATCAGTTATGTCGCGAATGCTGTCCATGTCGGCTATAGTAATAGGAAGCTTTGTTTGGGCATGAAGACAAGAAGTAATGAAAATACAGAGGAGGCAGAAATTATTTTTCATGAAAGCAGGGTTTAACAAAAGCAATATAGTCAACTGTAATTTTAAAGTATACTGCTCTTTTAACCGTTGTTGATAGAGTTCATTAATAACACTAACTATTCGTTGAAATTATCTTGCCCTAACTGTTCATTATGATAATACTTTCTGGCTTTGTTTTGAAACAAATGTCATCCTGAGCTTATATAAGGAGGTGCGTTGGCCCGAAAGTGATTTATCGTTCTTTATTATTTTTAAATGGCTTTAGGGCAATTGCCATGCACATGTTTCGACAAGCTCACATTACAGCGTTAAAAGTGATGTGACGAGTCTGTTATTGGATATTCAATATCCGGGGTTTTGCACCAGGTTTGGATTTACCTCTATTTCCCTTTCCGGAATTGGGAATACCAGTTTCGGATCATTATAAGGCATGGCTCCGACATTTTGGTGGAGCCGCTTTACTTCGAATAATTTAAATCCCTCATGTGCCAGCTCTAAACTCCGCTCAAATAAAATATCGTCAAGCGTTACCGAAATGGCTGGAGCTAACCCCGCCCGTGTATGGACTACATTATAATCATCAACCGGGGCCGCACCCGTGGCTGTACTGAGCCGCTCGTTACATTCAGATCTAACCAGATACATTTCTGCAAGACGAATCAGCGAAATATTTCCGAATTGATTATTGAACTTAGCGGTACGATATTTTCCAGCCAGCTTGTAATATAGTGACCTGCGTTCATCATCGGCACTGTATAAATTATAAAATGCCGTAGTAATTTGTATATCGCCCCTGCCACCATACTGATTTGTTGAAAAAAATTCATTCAGAGCATTAGAACCATCCTGCGCTGATAACTGAATGGCAAATATATCTTCGGTGGTATTATCATCTGTAGCAAATTCATCAGCATAGTTACTTACCAAAGCGAAATGTCCCGATGAGATAACTCTGTCAGCGGCATCACGGGCATTTGTATAATCTGCTTTCTGCAGATACACTCTTGACAGAATAGCTGCTGCAGCATATTTATTTGCATAAATGCCATTCGTTTCCGGTAATAAGCTTTCAGCATCATTGAGATCGGCTATAACCTGTGCATAGCATTCTTCAACTGTATTTCTCGATACACCTATATTATCTGTAGCACTAACCGTAGGCTGCAGCACTAAGGGAACAGCTAACTGATCATTTGTAAGACCTGTTTCATATTGCTGGCCGAAAAAGCGGGTTAAGTCAAAATATATGTATGCGCGGAGAAATTTTGCTTCCCCTTCTATCCTTGGCCTGTCTTCTTCTGTAACTACCGATAAGGCTGAGAGAATATTATTGCAGATGTTTATGGTGATATAGGCATCTTCCCAGTAGGCCGTTACATCGTCATTTACAGTGAGTATTTGCCGATTAAAAATTTCGAGGGGGCCCTCAAAGGTTCCGGTCCAGGTATATTCGCCTTCCCCTGCGAATAATTCTGCATTGCGCAAAACCTGACCTCCATATAACCTGGATGCCGAAAAATAATCATAAGCACCTACCAGCACCTGCTTTACGCTTGCATCACTGGTTAAGGCTGATTCATTGCTGATATTCTGTGCGGGTTGAAGGTCAAGCTTTTTAGTGCAGGCGTTAAGCAGTAAAAGCCCTAAAATGAAACAACTGATGTTTATTTTCTTTTCCATAAAATTTGTTGTTTTTATAAGGTTGGTAATGACTAAAATCCAAGACTGATTCCGAACACTATCGTTTTCGGTTGTGGTGCACTATAAAAATCTATTCCCACATTTATGTTGTCAGCAAAGAAGTCCGTACTTACTTCAGGATCCCATCCATCATAGTTGGTGATTGTAAAAAGGTTATAAGCAGATGCATATACCCTTAATTGACTGATTTTAATTTTCTGCAGAATTTTTACCGGGATATTATATCCAAGCGTAATGGTTTTAACACGAAGATAGGATCCGCTGGTAACGTAACGGCTGGACCGGAATTGATCTCCATTATCAAAGCCATAACGAGATTCAGGTACATCGGTTATATCTCCCGGATTCTTCCAGGAGTTGAGTGCTTTTACTATTTGGTTATCCCAAAATCCGCCATTGGAGTTCATCCAATGATCACCATTAAGGTTAATATCATTGCCATATACACTTTGGAGTGAAATATCCAGTGAAAAATTTTTAAAGGAAAAACTGTTGGTGAATCCGGCTATAAATTTTGGATTCGGGTTTCCAATTACTACAAAATTTGCGAGATTAAAATCGTTGGTGGTTGCGCGGTCATCTTCCGGCCCATTCACATAAAACAATGCATCACCATTTGCAGGGTCCACTCCTGCATATTCAGGACCATAAAAGACACCTAATGGCTCACCTACCTTCACTACATTCAATCCCGAAGCTCCTGCATCGTCAATCAAACTCTGACCCTGTTCTAATGCAACCACTTTGTTTTTATTAGCAGCAAAATTTAAGCTGGCATTCCATTTGAAATTTTTCACAAGAATATCACCATTTACTTCGAATTCAAAACCCTTGTTTTGCATCTTTCCTACATTTCTTGTTTGTGTAAGAAAACCTGTGGTAGAAGGTATAGGAACATCCAGCAATAGATCCGAAGTATTTTTGATGTAGTAATCCACTACTCCGTTAATCCTATCATTTAAAATTCCAAAATCAAGCCCGCCGTCAAACTGTGCCGTCTTTTCCCAGGTAAGATCGGGGTTAGCTAATGTGGAAGGGTACAATCCTGCGCTTGCATTATAGGTAGATACTCCATACAAGCCAAGAAAGTTGAAGTTGCCTATTTCCGCATTGCCTGTAACCCCATAGCTGGCGCGTAATTTCAGAAAGCTCAGTATGGGATTGTTTGCCAAAAACGACTCTTTACTGATTATCCATCCTATAGAGCCTGAAGGAAATAATCCGTAACGGTGGTCCTGTCCAAAACGGGACGAGCCATCAATGCGTGCAGTTAAAGAAAGCAGGTATTTTTCCTCATAATTATAATTAGCACGTGCGAAATAAGACAGGAACCGATATTGCTCCAGGTTGCTTGTTCCATAGACAATTTCTGAAACGCTGGCGAGGGTCTTTAATTGATCATTCGGAAAACCCTGACCGTCCAGCTCACTATACAAATTAACAAAAGGCTGGTATTCAAAACCTACTGTGGCATCCACATTATGGCGTTCCTGAAATTCATGGTTGTACTTCAGCAACAGCTTTGTATCGTAATTTTCTACGCGGGCATTATAGACTTCGCCGTAACCGCCAATGCCAAAACCTGTATTCGATTTACTGCCGGAAAAACGGTCCTGTGCAAGGTTCGTAATATCGCCGCCTGCTTCACCACGTAGAGTAAAATCGCGAATAGGAGTAACTTCAGCAAACACATTACCAATAGTGCGAAAAGTGTAAATATGTGCTGTAGTATATTTTGCTTCTATAAGCGGATTGGAATAGGTGGTAACTGGCTCAACGGAGTACTCTCCATTTAAATCCCTAAGGGGGCTAATGGGTGAGGCAGCCACTATTTGTACCGGGTTCGAAAAATAATCGTCATTCGGAATATCATGGTTTACGCTACGACTAAAATTCAGGGAAATACCATATTTAAATTTTTCACTGATTTTACTGTCGAGGTTTATAATACCGTTTGCACGGCTCATTGAATTATTTATAAGGATGCCATCCTGCTGAGAGTAGCCGGTACCTACCAGATACTGAAGCTTATCGGTGCCTCCTGATATGGTAAGGTTTGCAGAGGTGGACATTGCTTTTTGAAAAGCATATGATTGCCAATCCGTATTAACTTCATTTTTAGTCCAGTCTGCCCAGCCTGAGAGCTGGGTGAACTGATCATGAACAGTAGTAGTGTAGTGATCTATTGCTTCCTGTTCAGAACCATAGTTACCTCTGCCGGTCAGGTAAGCATATTTACCACCACGAACGGCTGCATCTTCAAAGAAACTTATATACTGCTGGGAATTTAAAAACTCACGCAAGTGGGTAGGCTTGCTCCATCCGGTTTGAAGATCGAAATTAATTTTTGGCTTGCCTTCTTTTCCCCTCTTGGTAGTTATCAAGACTACACCATTTGCACCCCGTGAACCATAGATGGCAGAGGCGGAAGCGTCTTTAAGAACACTTACAGAAGCGATCTCATTGAAATTAATATCATTAAGCGGGTTGAGATTAAGATTTACCTGATCGTTCACCGGAGCTGTATTGATTGGTACACCATCCACCACATATAAAGGTTCATTACCTGCCTTTATGGAAGTGGAGCCTCTTACTCTTACACGGATCGCACTTCCCACCTTACCATTATTAGTTTCTACAAATACACCTGCAGCTTTGCCCTGCAAGGTTTGCTCTACAGAGGTAACTGGCGTATTTTCTATCTGATCAGAACCTACAACCGTTATACTTCCGGTAACCTGCGATTTAATCTGCGTACCATAACCTACTACCAAAACTTCATCGAGCACCTGCTGACCCTGATCCATTCCCACATCAAATATTGATTGATCAGTCACCTCTGAAGTGAACGCTTTGTATCCTATATAGGAAAATACCAATGTTCCTCCCGCCTCCGGAATTGCAAGCGTGTATTGACCCTGTTCATCCGTGGTGGAGGCTGTTTGTGTCCCTTTTAAAATTACGGTAACTCCAATTAATCTATCATGGCTATTCTTATCAGTAACTGTTCCGGAAATAATTCTGCTTTGGGCAAAAAGGTTTATACAAAAAAGCATTACGCTTGGAAGGAGTATAACTTTTTTCATCTCAGGGGTTTGGTTTATCATAAAAATAAGGAAAAGGAACGAAAGAATAATTCAGAATAATATTTTAAATAGCAATAGTTACTCTTGCTATTATGGCTACAATAAATAAATGTGGTGAGAAAACTTAATAGTATAAAGAAAGAAGGGTAACTCAGAATGTGTATACCAGGCTTACACCCTTTTCATCTCCGATAATAGGTGATAAAACAATTCGCTCATTACTTACTTTATGAAGTGTTGGAACAAGCAAACCTACAGTGCTGCCTACAATATAACCTGTAATTACATCACTGGGAAAATGCTTGCCTGCCTTGTAGCGGGCCACAGCAACAAAAAGGGGAACACTTGCCGCGGCGGTCCATACCAAGGGAACCAGCTTGGAAAATGGCCGGAAATCTGTAAACACCTTCGCCCCAAAGAAAGTGGCAGCTGCGGCACTGGTAACGTGACCGCTGAAAAAAGAATTCTGAACGTTTTTGCCCTTTTTACCTAACCGGACCGTATCAGAAAAATCGGGGTTGTATGTAAGCGGACGGCGACGGGTGATAGAGCCCGCGGCAATAGAATAGAGACCGGTACTTATGGAAAGTGTTTCAAAATACATGGCGATAATGGTTTCTGCATGGCCCTTAACCCTCAGATCGATAAACGAGGTAAAAGGAAGCGCCATTGCAGTGTACAATAAAACATTGCTTGCAGCTAAAAAAGTTTTATTATCCTGATGGGTGGCTCTTACATCAAAGGAAGGTATTCTCTTAAATGCCTCTGGATCGTTCAAATCTGCTTTTGTAAGATGTGTTTTTGTGTTACCTATAAGATTGCCTGCAATGATCAGCGTTATGCCAGCAGCGGTAGTTAATCCATCTTTTACCGGATCAAGGTGATACAGGTTCGGAATAGATACCCTGTAATTTTTAATTGGTACCTGAATTTGCTGAGCAAATGAAACATTAAAACCCGTCAATTGCAGGCCAAGACAAAAAGCAATTGCAGTCTTATAATATGAGTGCACGACTATAAAATTTATTGATGAATATGTGCAATTTAACCATTTCGTAACACCATCAAAAAAATTTAGTTACTGATATTGAGTTAGATTAAAATCCGGAACTGCTTTATTTTATTTTAATTTTCTTACCTTCTTTAATATGCATTCTTAAATCCTGCAATGGCCGATCATTTCCATCTGTTTTAATACCAGCAATACTATCAAGTACATTCCATCCTTCGTAGAGTTCTCCAAAGACCGTATAATTCTGATCCAGACGCGGAGTACCGCCTGAAGTTTTATATGTTTCTGTTTGTTCTGCCGTATACTTAATGCCATTATGCTGCTCAATCGCTTCCAGTTCCTCATCTGTTATCTTTTTTCCCTGCACAATATAAAACTGGCACCCGCTTGATGCCTTTTGTGGATTCTCATCACGTGCCATTGCAATCACTCCTTTCTTATGGATAATTGCAGGATTAAATTCCGCGGGCACAGTATATTCCAAATCACCATTCCCAAGCATCATTCCGGAAGGAGCATGCTTTGAATCCGGGTCTCCGCCCTGGATCATAAAATCTTTGATTACACGGTGAAAAAGCGTGCTGTCGTAAAAGTGCTGATTTACCAGCTTTAGAAAGTTATCACGGGTTTTTGGAGTTTCATTATACAGCATCACTTTCATTATTCCGAAATCGGTTTTAATCTCAACAGTATATCGCTTTTCCTTGGGCTTAAAAGAAAGAAATAAAAGTGCAGGAAGAAGGAGTAAAATTTTTGTTTGAACGGGAAATTTTTCAGGTAAAAGATACATTTTAAATTTTTTCATATTATGAATTTAGGCTGGATTATATTAACTTTAATATTAGCTGTTTATCGTTTTGTTTATGTGTATCTAAACTCAACAATACAAAATTTTTCCTGTTATCTTTCTAAAAATTATTTGGATGAAAAAAAAGTTGCTGTTAAAAAAAATGGAGCAATTGGAAACGTCACGCCAAAAATTATTAGCAGAGCTTGAAAAAGAAGATAAAGGAATTTTTCATACAAAACCTGCACCTGATAAATGGTGTATTGCACAGGTTTTTTATCACCTCAACTCTTCAGAATCTATATCCATTAATTACGTTCAAAAAAAGATGTTGGGCGGTGATAGCATAAAAAAAACAGGAGTACCTGCAGCATTTAGATCCATGCTGGTAAAGACGGTACTTCGTTCAGGGTACAAGCTTAAAGCGCCAAAACTACTTGGAGATATGCCTGAAGAAGTTAATTACCATAAAATGGTTGATAGTTGGAATGAAACCCGAATCCGGTTAAGTGAGCTTATTCATTCAATGCCTGAAACTTTAATTGAGCGGGAGGTTTACTATCATCCGTTAGCCGGGAGAATGAACCTGCTGCACATGCTGGAATTTTTTAAAGATCATTTTGATCATCATTTAACACAGATCGACCGGTTAAAAAAACAGTAATCCTAAACCATCCTGTAACCTCTATAGGAAGTCATATTGTCGGCAGTTTAATAAATCATTTTTCACCATGCAGGAATCCGAACCAGTGCCAGCGAAAAATTATCCGGAACCAACCGGCATTAAAAGCTGGGCAGAAGAAGACAGGCCCAGAGAAAAATTACTGTTAAAAGGGAAGCATACTCTGAGTGAATCTGAATTGATCGCCATTCTGGTACGAACCGGAACAAAAGAAAAAAATGCAGTCGAGGTGGCGAAGGCGCTGATGCATTCCGTTCAAAATGATTTAAACGAGCTTGCAAAACTTTCTGTAAAAGACATTTTAAATATTGGTATTGATGGTCTGGGTGAAACAAAAGCAATTACTATAGTAGCGGCTTTGGAGCTTGGACGAAGAAAGCAGTTTGCTGAAGTAAAGGAAAAGGAGAAAATAGGTTCAAGCCGCGATGCTTTCGAAATCTTATACGGTAATCTTGCCGATAAAAACCATGAGGAATTTTGGATATTGCTATTGAACCGTGCGAATAAAGTGATGGAAAAAATTAATATCAGCACGGGCGGACTTACAGGAACAGTTGCCGATGTTAGATTGATCTTTAACCATGCAATAAAATCGCAGGCCGTATCTATTGTTCTATGCCATAATCATCCCTCAGGAAATTTAAAGCCAAGCTCCACCGACATTGAGCTTACCAAAAAAGTAAAACAAGCAGGTACAGTGCTGGAGATTTCTATTCTCGACCACCTTATTATAGGTGATAATAAATACTACAGCTTTGCAGATGAAGGTATGTTATGAATTGCGAATACGGTGAGTGATTTCCAAATAGAGATGCCGGTTAAATATAATTTTTTAAAAAAAACAACATTGATGGGTAGGATGCTGAAATAAATTCAGCATGACGATAGAACACCAGTTGCCATGTATTTACTTTCCTCTATCGACGTACATATCCAAACTATTTTAGAATGGACCGCGATATCACAATGCGCTGCACTTCGCTCGTACCCTCATATATTTGAGTGATCTTGGCATCGCGCATTAATCGCTCCACATGATAATCTTTCACATATCCATAACCTCCATGGATCTGCACCGCTTCCACCGTAGTTTTCATGGCAACTTCAGACGCAAAAACCTTTGCTATAGAGCCGCTTAAAGCATAATCCAGATGCTGATCTTTTTCCCAGGCGGCTTTCCATACCAGCAAACGCGCTGCTTCTATCTCGGTTGCCATATCAGCCAGCTTAAACTGAATTGCCTGGTGATTTGAAATCTCCTTACCAAATGCTTTACGTTCTTTGGAATAGGCAAGCGCTAATTCAAAAGCGCCTGAAGCAATTCCTAAAGCCTGCGATGCAATACCAATTCTTCCTCCTGCTAATGTCTTCATCGCAAACTTAAAACCGAATCCATCCTCTCCAATCCTGTTCTCTTTAGGTACCTTCACATCCTGAAACATGATACTGTGAGTATCACTTCCCCGAATGCCAAGCTTATTTTCTTTAGCCCCCACTGATACTCCTCCCCAGTTTTTTTCTACAATAAAAGCATTGATGCCACGGCTTCCTTTGGCCACATCTGTCTGCGCCATCACCAGGTATACAGAAGCGGTGTTGCCATTAGTGATCCAATTTTTTGTTCCGTTCATCAGATAATAATCACCCTTGTCAATTGCTGTCGTTCGCTGAGAAGTAGCATCGCTTCCTGCCTCGGGCTCTGATAAGCAAAATGCACCTATATACAGGTTTCCATCCTGCATGCCTTTGGCAAGGGGAATAAGATATTTTTGTTTTTGCTCTTCACTACCGTAAGCCTCAAGGCCCCAGCATACCAGGGAATTATTAACGGACATGCAAACAGATGAAGAGGCGTCTACTTTAGAAACTTCCTCCATTGCCAGAACATAAGATAATGTATCCAAACCGCTGCCCCCGTATTCAACGGGAACCATCATTCCGAGAAATCCTAATTCAGCAAGCTTTTTCATCTGCTCTTTCGGAAACTTCTGCTGATCATCACGCTCGATCACACCTGGCATTAATTCATTCCGGGTGAAGTCGCGGGCGGCTTTTTGAATCATCAGGTGCTCTTCCGTCAGTTGAAAATTCATCTCATTTATTTTGATCGGGATAAAAATAGAAATCTTTAATGGTTTAGAATCAGTTTTCGCAGAGATCGATAGAATACAATATTGCAATATTATTCCGCCAAGAACAGAGCCATGCATTAAAATATCTTCACAGCCGTATAAATATTTTAAAATGCAAAATGCTTTAATTAATTTTTGCTTTTAATTTCATTACGTTGAAAAAGAAAATCCTGTTGTCTTTTATTGTTATCCCATTTCTTGTGGGGATAACCACCATCGTTTACAGCTGGGGTTTTTGGGCACATCAGCGTATTAATCATATTGCGGTGTTTACACTCCCACCCCAGATGGTTTCTCTTTACAAAGCAAATATTGAATACATCACCGCACATGCTGTAGATCCGGATAAAAGAAGATACATCAATCCTGCTGAAGCTCCCCATCATTATATTGACATCGATCATTACGGAAAATATCCCTATCCAGATTTGCCGAGAAGATGGGATGAAGCAGTTGCTAAATATGGGGAAGATTCTCTGAATGCCTATGGAATAGTGCCATGGTATATACAGCTGATGCTTTACCGGCTTACGGATGCCTTTCGGGAGAAAGATAAGAACAGGATTCTAAAATTGTCAGCCGAGATCGGACATTATATCGCCGATTCAAATGTTCCGCTTCACTGCACAGAAAATTATGATGGGCAGATGACTAATCAAAAGGGAATACATGGTTTCTGGGAATCACGGGTACCTGAATTATTCGGTGATAATTACGATTATTTTGTGGGCAAGGCCACCTATATTACCAATACTACAGACTATGCCTGGCAAATGATACTTAAAAGTGCATCAGAAGTTGACTCCGTGTTAAGCATGGAAAGAACCCTCAGCAATACTTTTCCTGCAGACCAAAAATATTCCTTTACGCAGCGCGGCGAGCTTACCATGCGTGGCTATTCACGGGAATACGCAGCAGCCTATCAGAAAATGCTCAACAATATGGAAGAGAGAAAAATGAGAGATGCCATTATTGCCGTGGGAAGTTTTTGGTTTACAGCGTGGGTAAATGCGGGGAAACCTGATCTGGGTAATTTAAAAGATCTCCCGCCCACTCCCCAGGAGCAACAGGAATTGGAAGCAATGGACAAGGCATGGCGTGATGGCAAAATCTATGGAAGACCTGAACAATAGTCAGCTCTAAATATCAAGAAAGCATTCTCTAAACTAATGAAGTCTCAATATTAATTGGGTTCGTAAGCACCTGGTGCAAGGGGCACTTGTTCGCTATGGCTAGGAGTTTTTGCTTTTCCTCTTCTGACAGGTCTCCAGTCAGCTCTACGTTCCGTATTATATTGGTTATGTTTTTTTCTTTATCTGTATGAAGAGATAAGCTCACTTTCACCTCCGTGAGCTTCCATGATTTCCGGTCTGCATACATTCGTAATGTTATGGAAGTGCAGGCGCCCAATCCTGCCAGCAATAATTCAGTAGGTGAAAAACCTTCTTCCTTTCCACCAAGGCTTATAGGCTCGTCCGCAATTAAGCTGTTTTTCGCAGCTGAGATTGCTGTTTTATAGTGATCATTTTTTATGTGAGCAATCACAGTTGCCATTAGATAATCTTTGCTAATTAATAAGCCTGAGTGTGCTTGTCCTTAAAATCTTTGCGACTTAACTGTTCGCTGTTTTCTCTCTTATAAATTCCAGGTTACAGTGGATGCGGACTTCATCACTCACTACAATGCCGCCTGCCTCTGTTACTACATCCCACTTTAATCCAAACTCTTTGCGATTTATTTTACCATTCACTTCAAAACCAACACGGGTGTTGCCCCAGGGATCATCCATCTTTCCCATATAGTTTGCTTGCAGAGAAATAGGCTGGGTTACATCACGAATAGTAATATCTCCCTGAAGAGTCCAATGGTCATCTCCAACATGCATAAGTGAGTTACCCTTGAAAGTCATTGCTGGAAATTTTTCAGTGTTAAAGAAATCATCTGATAGCAAATGACCATCCCGTTGTTCACTGCCAGTAGTAATAGAATCAGGATTCGCTGAAAATGAAATCTTAGCTGAAGAAAAATCTTCACCTGTTGTTTCAACTTTCAGATCGTATTCTTTAATCTCACCATTTACATAAGAGATCATCATATGACGTACTTTGAATGTGATGTGAGAGTGTGAAGGATCAACATTCCATATAATGATGGATTGAGTTTTGGTGTTAGTTTCCATAATGAAGACTTATTAAGTAAGATGAAAATTCAAAACTGAAAGCCTCAAAGAAAAGTTCAGAATAACATAGGCACATCGATCACAAGTACGCTTGCATCAGTGGATGCTTCCAGTGTAACTGCTTCAGTATCCCATACTCCAAATGAATCTCGTCTACTAAGCCTTTCCTCGTCTATTACAAAGTCTCCTTCCAGCATAAATAAAAAAATTCCATTTCCCGTCTTCTTAACCGTATAAGTTGTTTTAAAACCAGCACTGAAATTTCCAAGAGAAAACCATGCGTCCTGGTTAATCCATACAGCACTTGTATTTTGTGCAGGCTCTACTACTGTCACTATATTATTTTGCAGATCATTCAGATCGAATGATTTCTGATCATAGCGTGGTGGAATATTTCTTGCTTTAGGCATTATCCAAATTTGGAGGAAGTTTACTTCATCCGTTTTCGATGCATTATATTCAGAATGTGCAATTCCGGTTCCTGCGCTCATTATCTGCACATCACCTGTTTTAATTATTTTATGCCGGCCGGTGTTGTCTTTATGTTCCAAAGCACCTTTGAGAGGAATGGAAACAATCTCCATATTATTATGTGAGTGTTCTCCGAAACCCATTCCGCCTGTTACCTTATCGTCATTGAAAACCCGTAATGCCCCAAAGTGCATTCGTCCAGGATCATTATAACCTGCAAAGCTGAAGGTGTGGTAAGAATCAAGCCAGCCATGGTTTGCATGGCCGCGCGTGTTTGCTTTATAAAGAACTGTGTTTGACATGATCGTTGAATAACAAAGAAGAAATTTCTTAGTTCAGGATGTCCAGGGTTCGCTTAGAGGACAAGCATCACATATATAATGATGATAATCACATCAGGAGAAATATTAAAATTTCGTAATAGTCGGATAAACAGCAATGAATGGTTACCTGTGTTAATGCCTACTTTAAAATGTAATTCCATTCATGAAAATCCGTTTCTAAACCATGCCGGATATCGGATAATTTCTTTTTTGCTTTTATCATAAAGCTGTGTTCATCCCAAAGAGGCAAATCAATATCGGCGTCTTCAATATTAATAGTTATGATGGGCGCCACTACAGCTGCTGTGCCCGCGCCAAAGGCTTCCTGCATAGTTCCATTCTGCAAAGAAGTTTTGACTTCTTCCACACTTACAGGACGCTCTTCAATTACATAACCCAAATCCTGCGCAAGTGTAATGATGCTGTCTCTTGTTACTCCATCCAGGATAGAGGAAGATAACTGGGGTGTCACCAAAACATTATTGATAACAAACATGATGTTCATGGTTCCTGATTCCTCAATGTATTTATGCTCTGTTGCATCTGTCCAGATTACCTGGTCATATCCAAGCTGGCGGGCTAACTGCGTAGGATAAAATGCGCCGCCGTAATTACCTCCGCATTTGGCATAGCCGGTTCCGCCTTTTGCAGCCCGCACAAAATCACATTCTACCTTTAATTTAAGTGGTTTTGCGTAGTAAGGGCCAACCGGTCCGGTAATGATGATGTATTTATATTCTTCCGAAACTTTTACTCCGAACCTTTCTTCTGAAGCAAAAATGAAGGGTCGTATGTAAAGCGATGATCCTTCAGAATAAGGAACCCATTGTGAGTCCAGGTTGATGAGTGAATGAAGTCCCTGTATAAAAAACTCCTCAGACACATTTGGCATGCACATGCGTTCGAGTGATTTATTAAACCTCTCAAGATGCTTGTAGGGACGAAAAATATTTACCTGGTCATCCTGCATCCGAAAGGCCTTCATGCCTTCAAATACTGTCTGACCGTAATGCAAAGCGAGAGAAATAGGGCTTAACTCCAGCTTACTAAAAGGAAGTATTTCAGGCGCATGCCATTCTCCATTATAAAAATCTGCAACGAGCATGTGATCGCTGGTGTATCTGCCAAATTCCAGATGATCAAAATCTACTTCATCAATTTTTGAGTTTGCTGTTTTCCGGATAGCGATATCTTCAGTAACATTCATGCGGCGTAGTTTAAAGGATGAGCATCTGCGTTAAATTAAATTCCGTTCAAGAAAGGTACTTACAAATATTATTAATCAATACCATCTTATATTATTTGTGACGAATGATGCAGTAAATGGCTAATATAATCTTCAACTAAAAACTGGAGTGTCACGGGATTCTCATCCCCGACTATGCAAGGGATTTTAAGCATTTCGTAGTGCATATTTTCGATTACCCATGCAAGCTGCATGTTGTAAGCGAACCACAGGCTAATAAGTTGCTCAATATTTTGATGCTGGTAGTTTTGAAGTGTTACCCATTCTTCCTGCATATACCTGGGTGAAATAAGTTTATTGGTGTATTGTGCGCGTACAAATCGCTGGTGATTATTGGAAGCACTGTCGATGAGGTGACCCAGAATTTGTTTTTTACTCCATTTGGTAAGCGCTGTTTTCAAGCTCCACTCATTAAAAGGAACCTGGTTAAATTTTTCATGATAATCAGTAACGAGTTTTCGAAGACGATCCGAAACATCCCTGCAATAATCATGAATCTCAAAATCATAAAGCATCTTAATATCGCAACGGTCGTAGCCACCTTTCTCAAGAGCAATCTCTTTAAATCCAAGGCGGTAATAAAGATTGATAGCAATACTATTGTTAAAAGTCCTTTGTGAATAAAGAATCACTTTTCGTGCACCCATCATTCTTGCTTTCTTCAGTGCTGCCTCACCTAATTTTAGCCCCACGTGATAGCCCCTTGCCTTCTCATTCACCGCCATCTTGCACAATTCATATTCATCATCATTTACTTTTTTAAGTGCCACGGTGCCTACCACTTCTTCATTTAATGAAGCAAAAAGAATAGTACCACCGTGATCGATGATCAGCTGTTGCGGATGCGTTACCACTTCCACATCTACCGGCTCCATCACAAAATATTTTTCAATCCACTCGCGATTCAGCCTTTCAAAATGTGGCTGAAGGTGGGGTTCGAATTCGAAGATGTTGATTGTCTCCATTTCACTTCATTACTTAGATATAGTTTAATCTCGTTTCAGCTCCCCTTTTTCAAGCGGTAGCGTTGTGAATGATCCCTTCTCTTCTATTAGTTCAGGTATTCTGGTGTTTTCTTTAACATTCTTCCCTGAACTTATATTTACTTGTTTTCTGAATTCATTATTTACGAGGTAAACTCCGACAATAGTGATGGCTGTCCCAAAGCCCACGTTCAGGTTCAATCGCTCATCAAGCACGAGCCACCCAAGAAAAACAGCAATGATGGGATTAATATAAGCATAGATGGTTGCGCGGGCAGGTGGCAAGTGCTTAATGGAATAAACGTAGGCGCTGTAACAGAGAAGGGATCCGATGATGATTAGATATGCAAGCGAAAGAAAACCATCTAAATGAACTCCGGTAAAGTCAGAAGTTTGGCCGAGCAGAAAACTTGCAGGCAACATAATACATCCTGAAAGAAACATTTGCCAGCCTACGCCATACAGCACGTCAATCTGTAATTTATTTTTGGATGTATATACAGTGCCAAATGCCCAGCAGGAAATAGCAACAAGGTTCAGAATAAGGCCAAATGCATAATCTGGATTAAGCAGGTCACTCAAGTATTCATAAAAGATTGCAGTGATACCTGCCAGCCCAATTAATAAACCGATAATTATGTTTCGTGTAAAAGAGGCATTTTTCAGCATCACGATACTAAACAAGACTACCAGCAGAGGAATTAAAGCAGCGATAATAGCTGCGAGTCCACTGCTGATATATTGCACGGACCAGGTTGATAATCCATTGCCGAGTACAAGCATGAAAAATCCCTGTGTGAAAATCTTTTTCAGTGTGGTTCGATCCGGAATGGAGTACCGTTTTATACCCAGGAAATAAACAAGTAAAATGGTACCTGAAATAAATTGACGGAGCGCAGCAAGAAATAATCCAGGCATCTCCTGCGCACCAATACGCGATGCAAGGTAGGTAGTTCCCCAGAAAAAACTAACAATTCCAAGGGCTAGGAGCGCTTTGTTATTTGAAGAGCTATTCATGGCAGAGAAAAAATCCGGCACAAAGGTGAGCATAAGTTTATAAACAAAACAGATTCAGATTTGGTAATTTTGAGCAGAACAGATTGAAAGAAATGTGAACTGAAAAGTGGAAATACAGAAGTAGTTTTGTATCTTTAAAAAAAGAAATACAAACTTTTATGCATGACAAACCCAAGATTCCGGCCCGCCTTCTTTGGGAATATGATTATGAAAATTTTCATTGGGGTCGTTCTTACAAAATTGTAATTGAGCGCGTAGTGCAGCGGGGAGATTTAAGTGAGTGGAGGGAGATATTCCGGTTCTACGGTCCTGAAAAGATTTTAGAGACAGTAAATTGGTCAAGGCAGCTAGATAAGAGAGACAAGGATTTTGCATGCTTCTTTTTGAACTCCGATATGCTTCATGCTGCATAAGAGTTCTCACATTATTACTCCTGAAACTTTTCATCTGTTACAGCAGTTACAGGAACTTCCTGAATTAGAAGGATACCATCTTGTCGGCGGCACTTCATTGGCGATGCAACTTGGTCATAGAAATTCTATTGACCTTGATCTATTTACTGAAAATGAATTTCTTGGAAATGTTCTTGCTCAAGATCTTAGTCAGCATTTCTCTCTGCAGGCAGATTTGGCAATTAAGAATACGCTGCTGAGTCGCATTAATGAAGTAAAAGTGGATTTCATTTCACACCCACACCCTCTTGTACGTGAGCCCATTGCAGAAGACGGAATCACCTTTCTTTCCATGGAAGATATTGCCGCTATGAAGCTAAATGCAATCATTCAATCCGGTCAGCGTCTAAAAGATTTTATTGATATCTATTTTTTGCTTGAACATTTTTCAGTCAATGATATGCTTCATTTTTTTTCGGTGAAGTATGATTACATAAATCCATTGATGGCACTCAAAGCGCTTACGTACTTTGATGATCTTGATGAAACCATTGATAAGCCGAAGTTGCTCAAGCCCCTCTTAACCGATCAAATCAAGCTGCGTATTAAAACTGCTGCGCTGCATTCGAAAAGAGTGTTTGGGTAAGGTATGCATTCATTTAAATCATTAACAATTATGCAAACACTTCCTGTCCAAAAAGATTTTCTCTACCACGAAGTAGCTGAGCGCTACGAGCGGCTGATTAATGATCATGTGCTGAAGTCGGGAGACAAATTGCTTTCAGTGCGCGCGCTCAGTAAGGAACAGGGCGTAAGCATGAGCACGGTGTTCCAGGCATATTCCATTCTGGAAAACAAAGGGCTGATTGAGGCGCGGGAGAAGAGTGGCTACTATGTAAAATTTACGCCACGTGAAATTCCTCATGTGCCGCATGAGGATATGCCCATGCATGAGGCACGCAAGACGAGTGTGGATGAGATGATCGCCGAGATTCACAGAAACATTTCTGCTGAAAATATTCTGAAGTTTTCACTCGCTGCTCCCGCTCTTGAATTGCTTCCGGCAGCGAAGCTGAACAAAGCCGTGGTGCAGGCGATCCGTGCCTCAAAAGACAGCTGTCTCGGTTATGAAAATATCCAGGGCAATGTATTACTGCGAAACCAGATTGCGAAGTATGCCTTTAACTGGGGCGGCTTCATCCATGAAGATGATGTGGTGAGCACAGGGGGTTGCCAGGAGGCGATCATGCTTTGCCTGAAGGCTGTGACCAAGCCCGGCGACACGGTTGCAGTAGAAAGTCCAACCTACTTCGGTATCTTCCACATGATACAATCACTGGGATTGAAGGTGGTGGAAATTCCTTCGGGAGCAGTGGATGGCGTGAATCTTCAGTACTTAACAAAAGCCATTGGGAAATTCAAAATCAAAGCGTGCCTGTTTGTTACCAACTTTAACAATCCATTTGGCTCGTGCCTGCCCGATGAAAAGAAAAAGAAGCTGGTGCAGCTGCTGGCGATGCACAACATTCCACTGATAGAGGATGACATCTACGGCGAAATGTTTTTCGGGAAACAGCGACCGCGCACATGCAAGAGCTTCGACAAAAAAGGATTGGTGCTGCTGTGCTCCTCAGTGTCGAAGTCGCTGGCGCCGGGCTATCGCGTGGGCTGGTGCATCCCCGGTAAATTTAAAGACGAGATCATCCGCCTCAAGCTTATCCACAACATCAGTACACCGTCACTCACTCAGGCTGCTGTTGCCTTCTTCATGCAGAACGGAAGATATGAGCTGCACCTGCGACGTCTGCGGAAAGCGCTGCACACGCAATGTCTCCGGTACATCCAGGCGATCACCCAATTTTTTTCTGACGACACAAAAATCTCGCGTCCTCAGGGTGGCTATGTATTGTGGATCGAGCTGAACAAAAAAATTGACGCCATGGAATTGTACCAGCGCGCCATGAAATACCACATCAGCATTTCGCCGGGACAAATTTTTTCTACACAATCGCGGTTTGAAAATTGCATCCGCATCAGCTTCGGACGACCGTATGATGCGGAGGTGGAGCGGGGGCTGAAGCGGTTGGGGGGATTGGTGAGGGAGATGATGTGATTCTACGGTAACCTTTTGTTAGCTTACTTACTCTAAATATATAACGTAGGAATTATGAAGGACCCTATAAGAGAAGACATTTCTTTATTCCACTACAAATTTTCCTTCATCCACTTTTTCATTTCAAAATGAACACGATATAAATACATTCCTGCAGAAAAATCTTTTTTGAGAATGGGAAAATTATTTTGGCGGGGACGTGAAATTGTTTTCACCAATTCTTTAGTTGCTGATAAAGGATTTGAACCGAAAACGTTCTTACTCATAGAACCGTCCAATTTGAAATGGTATCCGATTCAGCTTCGGAAGACCATATGATGCAGAGGTGGAAAGGGGGTTGAAATGGTTGGCAGGATGGCTGAAGACTCCTTCGGAGGTGATGGAAATGAAGTAAGTAATTAATTAGTTTTACGAGATGAAAAACTTTTTTCCTATTTTTTTTATTTGTATGACCGGTTATTTCATTTTTCCTTTCTTGCTATCTGCGCAATCGTATTCTCCCTTTCCTACGGAAAATGCAACATGGAACGTGACGGACGCTCATCTCGATATTTATGGATCTGATTATGCTTATAATTATTACAACTGGCTTTATCGCATCGAAGGAGACACAATTATCGGAGGAAATAATTTCCATAAACTGTTTTCAGATATTCACAGCTACGTTATCCCCATAGGTGGAGACACTCTTAATTCTTTCTTTTCGTATCATAATTATGCCGGAGCGTTTCGGGACGATGGATTTAAACATATCTACATTAGAATTCCTGTATTGAGTGATTCACTATTGTATGACTTCAATCTTTCCGTAGGAGATACAACTACCACCCTTGCTTACTATGAAGCAGTAGTTGACAGTATCGATTCAATATATGCCAACAATCACTGGTACGCACGGTTTATACTTCATGAACTCTATGATGGTTGTCCGAACATTTCTTTAATGGAAGGCATTGGAACGTCATATGGTTTTATAAATGGTGTCGATTGTTTTGAAGGTCTTTCTGTTCTCAATTGTTTCTCTGAGAATGGAATTCAAATCTACGGAGATAGTACTATTGATTGCGATCATTTTGTTTGGACACAAACAGAAAATATTGCAAACACAAGTCAGTTAAGGATCTCCCCTAATCCCTTCACCACCTCCACCACCATCACCCTCACCAACTGCCTCACGCCATTCAGCGTGCAACTGTTTGATGAGTTGGGAAGAGAAGCGCCTCTGCAATTTCATTCCACGCAACAAGGTAGCCAAACCGTACTTACCATTGATCGTGGTGCATTACCGAGCGGGATGTATTTTCTTTCCATCACTTCAATAGAAAAAAGAGAGGTGGTGAAGGTGATGGTGGAGTGAGAAGAAGCTTTTTAGTTTACACTCAATGAAACTAACCGAGCAGTTTAAGTTATTGATCGCAGATGAAAAGTTGATGAAGTATTTGCTTTCGGGAACGCAAACAAAAGCTACAGACAAAGCAAAGCTGTTTTCATTCTTCGGTTATCTACTGAGAATGCTTCTGATCTTAATGATCAATTGACGGAAATAGCTACCGATTGTGAAGTGGAATCCATCAGCGAAAATGAGTATGTAATTTTTTATGTCGTTTCAAATGAAATCAAAACTCCATCGGGAAAAATATTGCAATGCTAGACGGTTTGGCATGTGCTGGATAGAACTAACATAGCAAGATTAGTAATCGCTTATCCGAAAAAGAAATAACTTTGATAGCATGATCAGCGAATTAGAAACCGTAGCTCTTATAAATGACTTGCCGGAGGAAAACCTGAAAGCAGGAGATGTTGGTACGGTAGTTTCAGTTTACAAAAACGGAGAAGCTTACGATGTAGAGTTTGTTTCTACGGATGGAAATACAATTGCCTTAAAAACTTTAAAGCACGAAATGATTCGCCCTACATTTGGCAGAAAGGAAATTTTTCACGTCAGGGAAATACATTAGTTTTAAATTTATTACCAATTTCTCCAACATTTCACCACTATCACCTCACGACCTACACCGCGCCATGTATCTCAATGGCCCTCATCCGTCGTTCAGACACCTTCTCTCCTCATCTGCTTTCGGCATCTTCAAACGAGAAGAGCAATGGAAGAAATTCTTTTTGGGAAGAGAAGTGCCGCTGCAATTTCGCACCACGCAACAAGGCAGCCGCCTCGTACTCACCATTGATCGCGGCACATTGCAAGGTCATGCTGAGTGCATCGAAACAGGGATGTATTTTCTTTCCATCACTTCAAAAGAAAAAGAGAGGTGGTGAAATTAATGGTGCAGTGAGTAGTTAATTATGCGGAGAGAGTGGGATTCGAACCCACGTTACCCTTGCGGGTAAAACGGTTTTCGAGACCGTCCCGTTCAACCACTCTGGCATCTCTCCACCGCGAAAATATTAAAAGATCCGCGCTTAAGTCTATTGTGCATTATAATGATCTTACCTAACCATTTTCTAAGTATACTTAGTGCCGGAGAAACCAGTTATCAATATATATGTGTCATATGGCTGATACTTTTTATAACTTAAACAATAGCTTAAAATTACGGGAAGCATACTTGCCTCCAATTTTAAATATGTGCAATTAAATCGCGCTTCTTATCAAACACTAATATGTTCTTTGTACTCGGTCCGTACCACAGTAGAGAAATACTGTAAGACTGTTTTGCTGATGGAGTTACACCTGCGGGATTTTAAATGGTAAGAATAGTGGTGAATGATAAGGTTTGAAGGAAAACTTATTTAACAAGCAAAGTATTATTTCAAAAAATTCTGTTCAAGCCTGAAGGGTTGAAGATTTGGTACATGAAATAGTAAATAAATTGTCATTGTTTTACGACATTACTTTTTCCAATTTGCTTTTCCACTTTTCCCAATCAGACATCATTTGAGATTGGAGATGAAAAAATGCATTGCTGTGATTGGCGAATTTTGTGTGACACAATTCGTGGATCAACACATATTCAATGCACCCTCGCGGAGCTTTGATCAATTCAGGATTCAAAATAATTTTCCCTTTCACCGTGCAACTGCCCCATCGCTTTGGCATATTTCTTAATTGAATCTTCACTTCCTTCAAATCCTGACGGTGAAATAGTTTCTTACATTCAGCAAAATACTTTTCAAATTTCTCGTTCGCATTTATTCTGTACCACTCATTCATGAGCTGTTTCACCTGCTTTTTGTTTTCTTTTTTTTTTGTGTAAACAAAAATAAAGGCGCCTTTCATTTTTACCTCTTCCTTTTTCGATTCAACAAGCTTCAGGCGATATTGTCTTCCTAAGTATAAATGTGTTTCGCCTCCAACATACCTTCGAGGTGGTGTCAATGGATGGAAAGAAAGAAAGTAACTCTGCTGCTTTATGATCCAGGGTGCTTTTTTCTTTACGAGTTCTTTTACCTTTTCACTTGAAATGTGAAGTGGTGAAGTAACCAGAATTGATTGATCAGGTCTTACAGTAATGCCAATGGATTTTCTTTCCTTCAAGAAAGTGTTGTACACAATTTCGGTGGAACCAAAATGAAATTTATCTCTCTTAAGAACTTGTTCTTTCATTTTATCTGTACCTGATTTTTGCAATTTCAATTACACGTTCTGCAATAGCATCTATATGCTCATTAGTTAGTTCGAAATTGTACTTGCTTCGTATTTCGTAGAGTACATCACCAATTGCAATGTTCATTTGACCAATCACATTTGATTTATTCTGCCAGTCAACCATTGGTTGTCCATTGTCAAATATTTTTTCGTGAATGGCTTCGTCAATTTCCAGTCCTGCATCCGCGGCAATTTCCTTTGATGTTACTTCATCGCTAATTTTTTCTTTGATGATTTCCATAGTGATTCCGAAAAATGCCTGTGCTACTTCATGGTTTCTTAAGCTCGGAGGAATGTCTTCATTCGTGTGATTGATAATAGCATCCTGAATCTTTTGAGTTCGTGCTAAGTATTCCGCTTCGGAAATTCTTTTTTCTTCGTAAGCACGGATTGCTTCTTTGAGCATGTCAGAAAACTTTTTGTAGAAAGCAGGATCTTCTTCCCATTTTACATTGATGGTTTTTTGCGTTCTTGTTGCAATCGTGTCTGCTTTAGCTGCTGCCCCAACTACCTTTTCTACTTCCTTCTGAAAATTTTCTTTGTCAAAAATGTTTACCAGCTCAGTGAGTTTGATCACCTGGTCTGAGGTGATGTGTGTGTCAATGAGTTTCTGTATTTGTTGTTCGTATTGCTTGTAGTCAATTTCATCTGAGTAACGTTGCCTCACTGCAATGCGCAACTGGAGGAAGAACTTTGCATCTTCCTTGTATCGCTCTACTTGTTTCTCCGGTGTGTTTTTTTCAAACTCTATTGATGACAATGCTAATTTCAGGAGCCGTGCAAAGTTTGAGAGCTTGTCGTAAAACATTGAACGAAGTGCTTCATCACGAAGCAATTCTTCGTAGGCGGCTTCATCATACTTGTTCTTGATTTCTTTGAAGATGTCCCAAAGCTCAGAATGAGCTTGCGGTAATTTTTTTATTTCCTCATTGATGTTAGTAATAGTTCCTATCAAATCTTCTTCGTCAAAGTCACTGAGTGCTTCATAGCTTGTCAATGCTTCATCGAGGTTTTTCAAGATGCCATAATAGTCAATGATGTAACCGTAATCTTTTCCCAGGTACACACGATTCACCCTTGCGATGGCTTGTAGTAACGTATGTTCCTTAAGCTCCTTTGTGATATAGAGGACAGTATTTCTTGGGGCATCAAATCCTGTGAGTAGCTTGTCAACAACAATGATGATTTCAGGTGTTTCACTTTTCTTGAAGCTGCTGATGATTCTGTCCTGATATTTTTTTGCACTTCCATATTTGTTCATCATCTTTTTCCAGAAGGCAACTACCTTGTCATTTGGCTCCTCAAATGCGTTATCACTTCCTTCCCGTTCATCGGGAGGAGAAAACAAAACTTCTGAAGTGACCAAATCAATTTCATCGAGAAAATTTTTGTACTTGAGTGCGGCAACTTTTGATGGAGTAACCAATTGCCCTTTGAAACCTGTGTCTTTCCAGTTGTCGCGGAAATGCTTGCTAATGTCCCATGCAATGCAATAGAGTTTCTGATCTGCTTCATTGAGATGGTCGGCACGACTGAATTTCTTTTTCAATTCTGCTTTCTGATACGTAGTAAGCGGTTCAGAAATCATGTTGAAGTATGCATCAATGGGATTTTCATTTACGTTTTGTAGCGCATGTCTGCCTTCAAACAAGAGTGGCACGACTGCTTTATCTGAAACTGCTTCGATGATGGTGTAAGATGGTTCTATGAGGCCTCCAAACTTAGCTGCTGTATTTCTTTCTCTCTTTATGAGCGGAGTTCCAGTGAATGCAATGAAACAGGCATTGGGAAAAACCTTTTGCATTTTGATGTTGAATTGTCCGTACTGTGTGCGATGACCCTCATCCACCAACACAAAAATTTCTGTGGAAGTCAGTGTGTTGTTGATTTGCTTTACGGCTGCTTCAAACTTGTTAATTACTGAAGTGACTATTGCTTCATGATACATTAACAGGCCCACCAAGCTTGTGTCATTATTCAATTTCTTCTGTTCATCTTCTGTAAGTGGTATGCCATCCAATTTCTTTTTCACTTCCTTAGAAATACCAATGGTCGCATTCTTCACCGGCTTGCCACACTTTTTGAAAGTATCTGTTATCTGATCATCAAGGTCCACCCGATCTGTTACGAGTACAATGCGCGGATTACGGATGTCTTTATCGAGCACAATCTGCTGTGCCATAAGCACCATGGTGAGTGATTTACCACTTCCCTGTGTGTGCCATATCACTCCGCCTTTTCTTCTTTTGGTTCCGGGAGTTACACCTGGGATAAATGTTTTCACCCGCTGCAAGGTGCTCTTGACGGTGAAGTATTGCTGAAACCTGGCAATCTTTTTTTCACCTCCGTCGTAGATGATGTAGTTGAAAATCATTTCGAGCAGGCGCCCTGGACGGCAAAGGTTGAACAGCATTTCATCCTGCGCCGTGTATCTGCGCTCCTGTTTTTCCAGTTCTTCAAAGTAGCTGCGAACGTATTTGAAGCGCCCGGCGAACAACATTTTTTTATTTGCCTCACTAAGTGGAGTGTTTTTCAGGCGATGCAGCTTCACTTTGTATTGCTGCTCCTCTTCCTTACTGCTGAATTTTTCTTTCCATAAGCTCCAGAATTTTTCTTCTGTACCTGTGGTTGCAAAGCGTGCATTGTTTACTGCCAATGCCATCAGCATTTGAGAATACACATAGAGAGAGCGAATGCCATCCTCCTGCTGGTTGCGCAAGCTTTGAGAGATTGCCTGCTCCAAAGAATCTTTGATGTCAGGGCGCTTGCATTCGATCACGACGATTGGAATGCCATTAATGAAGATGATAATGTCAGGACGATAATGGTCAGGACTGAATGCGCGTAAAACCTGATATTCTTCTGTGACGTGGTACACATTTCTTTCGGGGTGTTCCCAATCAATGTAGCGCAGCGTGAAACTCTTTTTATCACCGTCAATGGCTTGCTCAAAACTTTTACCCATTGTAATGAGATCATACAAGTGCTGGCTCGCTGCCATGTAGCCATCCTGCATGGGTAAATCTTTAAGTGATTGAATGGCGTGCTGAATGTTGCTGTCAGAAAATTTGTGAATGCCTCCTTTGTAATGGATGGTATTGATTTCATTCAATGCTTTGCGCAAAATATTTTCAAGCAGCACAACGGAAGTTTTGTCTCGGCGTTCTTCCAATGCTTTTGCCTGAGACAAATACTGAAAGCCCATGTTCATGAGCAGTTGCAGTGCAGGTATCTGCGAGATGTGATCTTCTTTGAAAGATGGAGTGGTCATGATTATTTATTCTTACAAATGCGTAGAATTGAAGTTAATCTTCCATCGTGATTGTTATTTCGTCGCCATTGTTTACCATCAATTCTCTTCTCAACGGACCATCGACCCTGTGCATCTTTGTTGGCGCGATATTCAGAGTGCGTTCCGTGTATGATTAGCAATGTATCCCCTTGCTGCGAATAATCTGGGTAAGTGCGGATCAAGCCATGAACAGCTTGCAAAAACTCAGATGAATTTTTGAATCTCCTCGAATGATCAATTTGCAACGCCTTCGCGAGAACACGCTTGAATCCACCATCTAAATACTGAGGAAGAGTGTGAAGGTCAGCAAGAGTTCCTTTCAAAATCTGCTTCCCAATCATTCTATCAAACTCTTGCTGCTGTTGAGTTCCATCTCGTACAAGCGATAATTCACGGCGCTGTTTAGAAGTTAACCAGTCGTAAGGCGTGTTGATAGGGAAAAAACCACCCAGACTTTGAAATAAAATTAGTCCTACTTGATAGAGATCAGATTGAAAGTAATATTTGTTTTCTTCAATTGATTCAGGCGGCAGATAGAAGCAAGTCGCTTTAGATGCATTCACAAAGTCCTTTTCTTCACTGATCTTCTTTACGGCTCCTAAATCAGCAATCACAGACAACTTTACATCAAGTAAGACATTTGGAGGCTTTAGATCTCTATGTACGAGTTGATGTTTTGAATGAAGTTCTGTTACTCCCAGGAGAATATCCGCCGTAATTTCAAGTGCTCGACGGGAAGACAATCTACCTACCTCAATCTGTTGTTGGAGGTCACAAGACAATTTCGGAGTCACGAAGTATGCAAACGAAGGCGGTAAAAATTTGAGTTCATAAAGTCGAAGAATGTTTTTGTGAGAAATATGCCGAAGAATGACGGCTTCCTCTGAAGAATCGTAATCGGGTTTTGCCCAATAAAACTTGTAAGCAACATCATCATTGAGCTTCAAGCGTCTTCCAAAATATACTTCTCCCATTTGACCGCGTCTGTGATATTGAGTGAACTCTACATCGTGATTATTGCGGACAAAATTTCTAATTGGTTCCGGTGCATCCTCATCAAGAAGTTCTATCATCGACTATGATTTTGTAATTAAATAGAAAGCGAGATTAAACGCGTGCTGCTGATAACTGTACTTAGGCTGAATAGGAGGTTGATGTTTCTTAAGGTAGGCTGTAACAGTTTGTGGAGCTATGAATCCAATCTCTATATCATCGTACAGTTGAAAAACTCCTTCGAGTTTAAAGGATATTGGTGAAGGCTTCATTTTCGCCGGAGCATTTGGATTGCGATAAAGGATAGCAGCAATATCAGGTTTGATGGTATTGAGCGCAGCGATTACCTAGTCTCTGAACTGTCGAACCTGTGAACTGTCTTTGTGATTCTTTATTCCAAACTTACAAGACTGCTCAATTTGGTGCAACGAATCATCTTCACGTTGTTTAATAACTACAAGAATTGCCTCAGTGCTTACTATTTGTATTCCTAATGCTATCATAGGTTTTCATTTTTTGTTTTTAAATTTTTAACTCTCAACTTCCCTGTCAACAACTGCTGCATCAATCCCTTCTTCTGCTCTTTCAATTTTTCCAATTCACTTTTTAGAAGTTGTATTTCTTTATCTGCTGACTGCATCAACTCTGCAATTGCATTTTGTTCCTCAATAGGTGGAACCGGGATTTGAAGTTTTTGAAATTCTGTTTGCCCGATTGTTTTGTTCCTTCCAGCTCCTCCTGGAGAGGCAACTCCGAGTAAATACTTTCCTCTCGGAGAACTGAAATAATAAAGCAAGAAATCCAAGTTCATTACTCCTTTTTTAGGCTTGTACATTGGAAATCTATGAGAAGCAATCATTCCATTTTCAGCCATTGTTGTTTTAGCAATTGCATGTTCCCATGCAAACACAATATTGAAAATGAAACAATCGGGCTCAACCCAGAAAACCGATTTCTCTCCAATGTCTTTACCTGATTTGAGTTCTTTATGAAAAATCCCTTTTACGTGTGATCTTATTCCAATTTCACGATACATCTGTATTAGCTCAGGTGAAAATGCCGTACGAACTCGCTTAGTTACATTCGAAATGAAATCCATTTTCCATTCTTCATTAAATCCATTGATCCGCTCCTTGCCTATAAGTAAGACCTGCATGAGCCATTTTTTGTTCAGTTGTTTCTGGATGATGAGTGATTGCATTTTGGTGATGGCATTATCCCAAGTGGTAAGAAGTTTTGCAATGGACTGCTGCTGTGCGAGCGGAGGAAGTGGAATCTTGATCTCAGCCAAATGTGTTTTTGAAATGCTGTAAACTGAGATGCCCTGTGCAAATCGTTTAAGTGAGTTTGAAACCTTGGGGTGATTGAAAATGTAAGTGCGAAAGCCTTGTGCGGTGTTTCCATTTTTATCCCGTGCGGCAATCGTATGCAAGCCACTGATAATTTTTTTGTCCTTCACATTTTTCAGTTCAACACATTCTGCAACTCCTTCATAATCTTCTGATGCATCAGCAATGATCAAATCACCGTCTTGCAAGAGTGGAAATTCATCATCCTCCAAATCTTCTTTGGAGAAAAATCCATCAATCAAAAACGGAACTCTGTTATCCAAATCAAAATCTACAATTTCGTTTTCAAACTTGGCATGTATATCACCGTAGTGGATGTACAGCAATTCACCATTGTCCTTTTCACTGGTGAGATCATCTCTTGAAAAAGAAAATGTCGAGAGGAACTTAAACACTGAACCAAACTCTGTCCATTTCCAATCTTCGGGAATCGAGTTTGGCTCAGGTCTATTGAGATTGCTTTTCTTTATCTCTTCCACTGCTTTCATTTCAAATAATCATTGAGGTGATTGAGAACAAATTCTTTAGTATTATTTAATTTGTTTGATTTGGTCCATGACATGCCTAATTACAGGCCCGGTAATTTTCCGTAATTCATCTTCAGGAAGTTTCGTTCCGTAAGGCAAACTCAACGGTTGTTGCGAGTTCTGCTCAGTGTTAATGGTGTAGTTGAATTCATTGAAGTACACGTCGATACTCAGCAAGAACGAATTGGCAGAAACAATTTTTTTAAACCCTTTCAATTCATAATTGTAGCGAATGTGTCCTAACTTTTTTCCTTGTGCTCTCAGGTCATTTTCCAGCCATTTTATTTTTAGTTGATCCCATTCACTATCTTTTGTGCCGACAGATCTTTTTAAATCTTCGCCATCAATTTCAAACTCAATTTTTCGGTCGGTAGTAAAGAAAAAATCTTTTAGCGCTTCGCATTTTTCTTCAATCAATATAAAAAGAGGAATGATGTTTTGAGCCATAGCGTTACAGATATTTTCGGAATTTGCTGCAATAGTTAAAACATTTTCTCCTCTTAATTCTGCTTTGAGTAATGTAAGTTCTTTATCCAAATCATCAGCTTCTTCTATACTTTCTCCCTTTGCTGCTTTGATGGCAATTCCCAAAGACCACTGTAGTTCTTCACCTATGTAGAATAGGAAAGATTCAAGATCACCGGTGTCCGCTTTGTTCAATGCGGTGAGGTATCCTTTTTTATCTTTCGATTTGATGATGACAGGTGGGAAATTAGTTTTCAGCAGAATGAAGTTCATGAGCAACCGTGCAATGCGACCATTGCCATCATCGAAAGGATGGATGCGAACAAACTTGTAATGCAGTTGTGCTGCAAGTGATACCGGCACCATGTGTTCAAACGAAGCCTGTTTATGCCATGCTAAGAGGTCGCCCATCAGCGCTGGAGTTTCTTCCGGAGAGGCATAGTGAAAGATTTCACCGTTTTGCAGCCGGACAGAGTTGGGAAATTTCTTGTATTCACCCGGAGTAATTTCTCTTCGTGTAGGTTGTCCATCCGGTGTAATGGCTTCTTTCCAAAACGGACGTACCAGGATCACTTCATTTAACTGGCGAATAAAATTTTCTGTCAGGTCACGCTCCTTATCATTTGCCAGTTCATAGATCATTTTCACTGCGACATCATGTGCTTCCATTTCATCATACTCACGCTTATCATGGTCGCCGGTGGTTTTACCGAAAATGAGAAGTAATTCAGTTTGACCATAGGTGAGTGTATTACCTTCGATGTGATTGGAATTGTAATTCCATTCGAGCCGGAATTTTTTCCAAAGGCGATCTTCATCTTCGCGCTTCAGAGGTTGGTGTTTTGCGAGTTGACCTTTTAGCTCATCTGCTTTTTGATAGAGTTCTTTTATAGTCATAAGGTTTTGGATTAAAATCCTAATTCACTGAGGTATGATTTCATTTTATTTTTTACCTCGACAAGTTCATTTTCAAGAGTATCAATTTCCTTTTGCACAACCTTAATATCCACTTCAGCTTCCTCTTCAAATGTATCCACGTAGCGGGGAATGTTCAGGTTGTAATCATTCTCTTTGATTTCTTCAGGAGAAGCAACATGCGCATACTTCGGTACATCTTCACGAGTGCCACTGCGGAAAGCATTGTAGGTGCTCACAATTTTTTCAATGTCCTGTGTACGCAGGCGGTTTTGATTTTTACCCTGCTCATATTCTTTGCTCGCATCAATAAACAGAACATCTTTGGTTTGCTTGCCACGATTGAAAATGAGAATGGCTGCGGGAATGCCGGTGCCAAAGAAGAGGTTTGATGGCAAACCGATCACGGCTTCAAGAAGATTTTCTTCGATAAAGCTCTGGCGAATTCTGCCCTCACTGCTGCCACGAAACAAAACACCGTGAGGCACCACCACACCCACCTTCCCGTGCGTTTCGTAGGTGCTCTCGATCATGTGCGTGATGAAGGCATAATCACCTTTACTCTTAGGTGGTACGCCGCGCCAAAATCTTTTGTACTGATCAGATGATGCAGAATCCGCTCCCCACTTGTCTAAGCTGAAGGGAGGATTAGCAACTACAATGTCAAACTTCATGAGATGATCTCCTTCGAGCAACTTGGGGTTGTTGAGTGTATCGCCCCATTCAATGTCTGCGTTATCCATTTCGTGCAGGAACATGTTCATGCGGCACAATGCCCAGGTGCTACCGTTGTTCTCCTGACCATAGAGTGAAAAATTCTTGCTGCCTACTTCTTTACCAACACGAATGAGTAATGAGCCGGAACCACAAGTAGGATCAGAAATTCGTGCGCCGGGTTTTGGTTGCAAAAGTTTTGCGAGCAACTGAGCCACTTCTTTTGGCGTGTAAAATTCACCACCTTTCTTGCCTGCATCGCTGGCGAAGTTGCCAATCAGAAACTCATAAGCATTGCCAATGATGTCGTGGTCATCGAGGTGTGAAGGACGCAGATCAAGTTTTTCATTTGCGAAATCATTGAGCAAATTTTTCAGCCGGAGATTACGCTCCTTAACCGGACCTAAATTGTTTGAGTTGAAATCAATGTTCCTAAACACACCTTCCAGCTTCGTGCGATTGGCCTCTTCCAAATCATTCAACGCAGTGTTGATGAGTTCACCGAGGTTGCCTTCATTGCGCCGATCATAGAGGTAATCAAAGGTGCTGTGATCGGGAACAACGAAGCGCTCGTGCTTCATGGCACGATCCGTTCTCTCAGGATCATCGTTGTATTTTCTCATGTACTCTTCGCGCTTGTCTTTCCAAACATCGCTTAGGTATTTGATGAAGAGCATGGTGAGAATGTAGTCCTTGTATTGAGCAGGATCTATTACGCCGCGAAAGGTGTCGCACGCTTTCCATACCATGTTGTTGATCTCAGATTGGGAAATTTTTGTTGCCATATTATTTCTGAATTAGTTGGTTGAAAAGTGATGAATAGAATTGTTCCTTTTTTTGAAGCAACTGTTTTGTGATTTGTTTTTCGCGCTGCCAATGTTGTATGAATACGATAATTCTTTTCTGCTTTTCGATTGACGGAATCGGGATAGTGATTTCGGCCAAATCCTTTTTGCTTATGTGCGGGACGGTTGTAGTTCCGGCAAGCGATTTTAATAAGTTTTGGGTTTTGATGTCGTTAAGAAAAATAGTAAGATAATCCGGAAGCACCTGGGAGATATCCGGCTTCACAATGAAGAAAAGTGATGAGGCTACAGCCGGACCAAAGGAGCCGTCGTACTTGATGGCCTTATTACTCACACCTTTGGAGGCTATAAGGATATCATTTTTCTGAAGAATATGATTAGGTGAAACCTTATCTACTGGAAGGAATGTATTAAAAGAATGGTGGCGCAGTTCAGTTACAAGATTTATACCTTGCAGGTAAATAATATCTCCGGTCGGGACTGGATTTTCATAAAGACCAAACTGAAGTGCAGCGACTTGCTGGAGTTGAAAAATCAATTTAATTCATATTATCTAAATACAAAATTCAGAATTTTCTAATTTCTGATTGATATTTATTATTTTATTTAAATAAAATAATATTAATTACTTGATTATCAGGATTAATAATTCTTTAACCAAAAAACTGCAGAAAAATCTTTGCTGATGCCAAACCTGTGAGAAAGACTAGACTATTTCCCGATACAAAACTTCGAAAATATCGACCCTAAAATATCTTCTGTAGTCACTTCACCGGTGATTTCCCCTAAGGCATTCAATGCCCGCCTGATATCAGCCGCAAAGAGCTCTCCGGAAGCATCTGATTGCAAAGAATGAAAAACATCTTCCAGCGCCTGGTCTGCCTTCGAAAGCGCTTCATAATGCCGCACGTTGGTGACAATGGTTTTATCGCCTGCCTGTGCATCACCGGCAACAAGTGAGACCAGCTTTTTTCTTAAAAAGTCGAGGTGTATTTTCTGTTTCGCAGAAACAAAAATCAGGTTCTCAATATTCAAATATTGGTTCTCTAAATTGTTATTCCGCTGAGCATCTATTTTGTTACCTGTTACCACCACAGCGGCTTTTCCTTGCGGTAACTTTGACAATTCATTTAGCAGTTCCTCACGGTCCATTTCGTTTACATCAAAAACGTAGAGCAGCACCGTTGACTGACTTATTTTTTCCATTGTTTTTTCAACGCCCAGCTTCTCAATCACGTCCGTAGCTTCACGGATACCGGCGGTATCGATGAGCCGGAATAAAACTCCATCAATATTGACCACCTCTTCAATAGCATCCCGCGTGGTACCGGGAATCTCCGAGACAATAGCCCGCTCTTCGTTCAGCAATGCATTCAGCAATGTTGATTTGCCGGCATTAGGCCTTCCCGCAATTACGGTTGTAACGCCGTGACGGATCACGTTTCCCAGCCGGAAAGAACTTTTAAGATGCAGCAGATGATCTCTCAGACTTAAGATCAGTCCGGTAAGCTCGTTGCGATTTGCGAACTGCACATTTTCTTCTGCAAAATCCAGTTCGAGCTCAATTAAGGAAGCAAAATGGATCAACTCCTCACGAAGCTTTTTTATTTCGGCAGAAAACCCACCGCGCATGTGGTTCATTGCAGCCCGGTGTGCGCTGTCCGAATCGGCTGCAATCAGGTCAGCCACCGCTTCAGCCTGCGAGAGATCGAACTTACCGTTTAGAAAAGCACGCTGCGTAAACTCTCCTGCCCCCGCAGCCCGTGCTCCGAGATCAATGAATAACCGTATTATTTTTTGCACGATGAAGGAGGAGCCATGGGTGGAAATTTCGACTATATGCTCTCCCGTATAGGAATGCGGCGCTTTAAAAATGCCAATCACCACTTCATCGATTACGGTATCATCTTCTGTAATTTTTCCAAAATGAAGCGTATGGGATGGCTGATCTGAGAGTTTTTTTCCTTTGAAAATTTTATCAGCGAGTGTAATTGATTCTTTCCCGGACAGGCGGATCACTGCAAGGGCACTTATTCCGGGTGGAGTGGATAGTGCAACTATAGTGTCTTGATGATCCATGAAATATTATTTATAGATGATAAAATCCAGAGTCGCCTTATCATTATTTCTTAATTAATTTATAGAAAAATTAACCTCAAGGAGACCATAATGGATACAAGAATATGTTACATTCTTCAATGCCTGAAGTGCCGTAAGCCTGTAAATACCATCGGCATTTGATATTCATTGCATAGGTTTATGGAATCCTGGTCTCTTATAGATCCGCCGGGTTGCAGAATGGCATTAATACCTTCTGCATGTGCTAATTCCACCCAATCATTAAATGGGAAAAAAGCATCTGAAGCCAGCACGCTGTCCTTAAGATCAAGATGGAATGCTTTTGCCCTTGCAATTGCCTGCTTTAATGCATCGATCCGTGAAGTTTGACCGCATCCCATTCCTATAAGTTGCTTTCCTTTTACAATAGCTATGGCATTCGACTTTAAATGCTTTACACATTTCTCTGCAAACAGCAAATCGGTAACCTGGTTTTTGGATGGATGATTTTGTGTAACTATTTTCAATGTCTCTTCTGAAGAAAGCAGTTCGTCCCTGCTTTGTTCAATGATTCCGTTCAGCAGACTTTTAAAAACTTTATTTCCGGTTTCATTCCCCTGATTCTTCGTCACTTCTTTTCGCAAAAGGATTATCCGGTTTTTCTTTTGTCTAAGGATTTGCAGAGCACCTTCATCGTACCCAGAAGCAATGATAATTTCAAAAAATATCCCGTTAATTTTTCCAGCAAGAGCTTCGATAATTCGTTGGTTAAAAATAATAATTCCTCCAAAGGCAGAAACCGGATCAGCTGCCAAAGCTTTATTCCAGGCCTCTACTACATCCTCTGCTTCAGCAACTCCGCAGGCATTTGTATGCTTAATGATGGCGCAGGCGGGAACCTTAAATTCATCAATTAAATCAAAGGCCGCATCTATATCTGCCAGGTTATTATAAGATAGTTCTTTACCATTAAGCTGCTCGTAAAGAAGGTCTGTTTCACCATAAAAAATACCTTTTTGGTGTGGATTTTCTCCATACCGGAGATTTTTAAAATGATTAATGCTTTTTTTAAAGGTTGTGATCTTGCCCGCCCGGTTGAAATAATTAAAGATCAGGGTATCGTAAGAAGACGATACTGCAAACGCTTTAGCAGCAAAAAGCTGGCGGTCTTCCTTCGAAGTAATTCCAGATTTTTCCTCTAAAAGCATAAAAAGGTTTTCATATTCTTCCCGGGACGGGCAAACAAGTACATCATTAAAATTTTTTGCAGCGGCACGAATAAGCGCGATGCCTCCAATATCTATTTTTTCTATAATTGTGAATTCATCAGTGGTGGAAGCCACCGTAGTTTCGAACGGATAAAGGTCCACAATCACCAGGTCTATTTGGGGAATCATATGTTCGTGCATCTGGTGTACATCATCTGATAATTCCCGCCTTCCTAAAATTCCTCCGAAGATTTTAGGGTGAAGGGTCTTTACCCTGCCGCCAAGTATCTCAGGAAAATGAGTTAATTCTTCTACTTCCGTAACCAGAACATTTAAAGATTTAATAAAGGATGCCGTGCCGCCAGTTGAAATTATCTGTACACCTGATTCATATAGCTTTTTTACAACTGGTTCCAAACCGTCTTTGTGATATACCGAAATCAGTGCTGTTTTAATTTTCACTTCGTCCATGGATTGGTACAATTGCTGTAAAAAAACAGATCGTTCGGGTTAGCCAGAATCTTTCTGGAATTTACTTTAATCAAATTTATCGTACTATTCTAACACTTTACTCTCTCCTAAAACAGGAATGGGTTTTATTTTAAGAGTCTTTTTTAAACTGACATTTCCTGATGCGAATTTATTAATATGCGCTATGGCCTCTTCTACATCATCAGTAACCAGCAGCAGTTTCAGGTCTTCACTTGAAATGGTGCTGATGGTTAACATCTGTTCAATAAAAGTCATCATAGTCTGCCAGTAAGATTTTCCCATAAGTATTACGGGGAAATTTTCCAGTTTTTTAGTTTGTATAAGGGTAATGGTTTCAAAAAGCTCATCCATAGTGCCAAAGCCACCAGGCATTACCACAAATGAATAGGAGTATTTAAGCAGTAAGAACTTACGCACAAAAAAGTGATCGAGTGTAATCCATCTGTCCAGGTATGGATTCGGCTCCTGTTCCATCTGCAGCTTTATATTGCACCCAACAGATGCACCGCCGGCGTCTTTTGCACCCCGGTTTGCCGCTTCCATTATACCCGGGCCACCCCCGGTCATTACAGTGAACCCAAGGTTAGCTAAAGCGCTGCCCATTTGGCGGGCAAGCATGTAATATTGATGGTCTTCTTTAAAACGAGCGGAGCCGAAGACAGTGACACAGGGCCCTACAAAGTGCAGCGTCCGGAATCCTTTGATAAATTCTTTCATAACCTCGAAAACAAAACCCAGTTCTTTTAGCCGTGCATGCGGCCCTTCTAGAGACCAGCTTTCCATTCCATTTGAAGCTGCACTTTTTTCTGAAGGTTGTGCTTTAAAGCTTTTTTCCATTCACGTTACTTAAAAAAAAGACGTAAATATAAGTTAACAGCAGTAGCCGATGCAGATATGATGATTTCCGGAAATTAAAAGTGATGTGTTATTTTTGAAGAATTTATGAATAAGAAATACGCGGATAAAAACAGATTCAGTTCAAAAGAAAAAAATGTTGCAACGGGCCGGTTTATAAAGGCAGATCAAAGTAAAGAGGAACTGTCTCCAGGCACTGTATTGAATAAATTTCTTTCCAATGCAGGAGTGGCTTCGCGCAGAAATTGTGCAACATTGATCCAGCAGGGATTAGTTATGGTAAATGGCAAAGCTATTTTAACGCCGGCTTACCGTGTTCAGAATAACGATGAGGTAGTATTCAGGGGAAAGAAAATTTCAGGCGGAAAGAAAGTGTACATCCTGTTGAATAAACCGAAAGATTTCATTACCACTACGCATGATGAGCATGAACGGCATACGGTAATGGAATTAATAAAAAATGCAACTACCGAGCGCGTATTTCCTGTGGGGCGCCTTGATAGGAATACCACGGGGCTATTGTTGTTTACCAATGACGGTGAGCTTGCACAGAAGCTTACTCATCCAAGTAAAAAAGTAAAAAAGGTATACGAGGTTATGGTTAATAAAGAAGTTGCTGAGCAAGACCTCGAGAAGATTGCAAAAGGTATTGAACTGGAGGATGGAATAGCGGCAGTGGATGATATCGCATTTTCCAATCCAGCGGATAGAAGCATTATTGGTATTGAATTGCACATTGGAAAAAACAGGATTGTACGAAGGATTTTTGAACACCTCGGTTACGATGTGCGCCGCCTGGACCGGGTGCTCTATGCCGGTCTTACAAAAAAAGACCTGCCCCGGGGAAGATGGCGCCATCTGTCAGAGAAAGAAGTGCGGCAGCTGAAAGTTCTTTCCTAAATCCGAACTTCCGGCTCTCTCATTTGCAATCATAAGTGGATTGTTAACTTTGGCGCACTTCACCACTCTCTTTATGATTCCGGAATATCGCCAGCAATACAACGAAAAATTCACAGAGGAGCAGTATAGCCGGTTTATAGACGACCTGTATAATGAGGCCGGTTATCAGATCGGATTCCGGATTGCAGAAACGCCCATTTTTGTCCCTTCAAAATTTAAAAAAGAGCTTATTGCAGGAGCAGAAGAAATTTTAAATGTGGTTATTTCGGATGAATACTACCGTATTTCGGACAGAGCTATTCCTTCTCATCTTAAAGTCCCGAATGAAGATCGTGTTCCGCGCACTATTGCAATAGATTTTGCAGTATGCAAGGATAATCGCGGTGAACTGTTGCCCCAGCTCATTGAGGCACAGGCCTTTCCTTCATTGTTTTGTTACCAGCATTGGCTTGCCGGAAAGTATCGCAAGCATTTCTGGACCCCTGAAAATACAAGCCATCTTTTCAATGGCATGGATGAGGAATCTTATTTACGGCGATTGCGGCAATGGATCATAGGAAATGAAGACCCGGAGCACGTGGTGCTTCTGGAAATTGAACCGGAGAAGCAGAAGACGAGGGTAGACTTTGAGCTTACTAAACAATACCTGGGAATCAATTATATCTGCATCAGTAAAGTGCTTCGTGAAGGCAGAAGTTTATTTTATGAAAAGGATGGAAAGAAGGTTCCGATACGCAGGATATACAACCGGGTAATATTTGATGAATTCGTTAAACGCAGCGATTTTAAGTGCCAGTTTAATTTAACAGAAGATGTCGATGTCTCATGGGCTGTGCATCCAAACTGGTTTTTCCGCATTAGTAAATTTTCTATGCCTTTTATTGACAGCAGGTATGTGCCCAAAACAGCCTTTCTGAATGAACTGAAGCAGATTCCTGCAGACCTGGAGAATTACGTTTTAAAGCCGCTGTTTTCCTTTAGTGGCAGTGGGGTAATTTATGATGTGAAATCGGAAGACATTGATCGCATCAGCAACCCTGAGAATTATATCCTTCAACGTAAAGTGTTTTATGCTCCCGTTATTAAATCGCCCGGAGGCATGGTAAAGGCAGAAATCCGTTTGTTATTTCTGTGGCCGGATGGAGAAAAGAGGCCTCTATTATGCATTAACCTGGTTCGCCTGAGCAAAGGCAAAATGATTGGGGTGGACTTTAACAGGGATTTGGATTGGGTGGGCGGAAGCGTAGGATTTTTCGAATAGTAATAAGCCTGATAGCAGGTATGAATCTAGCATTTAAGAATTAATAATGCCCGGGAAACTTAGACGCTTTAAAAATCAAAAACCTTTTTTCACCTTTCATATTCCAGGTGAAAGAATTGCATTATTATTTTGCATAACACTCTTTGCATGCTGTGCTAAAAAAGAACCCGCATCAGCAGATCTTTTTTCGGTTCAGCTGACTACAGTGGATCACCGGAATTTTTCTTTCCAGCAATTATCTGATAATCAAGCTTCGGTAATTCTCTTCATTCAACCAGAATGTCCTTTGTGTAATTCTTACGGAAAAACGATGCACGCCCTGGACAGTACCTATTCTTCGCAAAAAATTCCGATCTATGGAGTGGTAGCCGGAAAAAATTATTCTGATAGTGAGATAAAGGAATTTCTTCAAAAACATCGCCTTTCATTTACCACTATTCTCGATCCGGAATTCAGATTAAAAAATTTGTTACATGCCCGCGTAACACCACAAGTCTTTTTAATTGATAATAAGGGTTCCATACTATATCATGGGTTGATCGATGACTGGGCAGTGGAAATCGGGCAGGTGCGCGCTCACGTATCATATCATTTTCTAGCAGATGCTATTGATGCTTATTTGCAAAACAGACCCATTGCAAACGATTCTACAAAGGCAGTGGGCTGTTACATTGAATAGCGTTTCATTCGCCTGATTGTTTTATAATTTCACGAAGTGAAAAGATTCAGCTATTTTATTTCTACTAAAAGAAAGCAGATTGGGATTAATACCATAATTCTTATTATCAGTGTTGCTTGTTTTTCCTGCACTCAAAAAAAGCAGATCACCTTTTCCGCAGATATCGCCCCGGTGATCTATAAAAACTGCACCAATTGCCATCGTGCCGGGCAGGCAGGATTAATTCCCTTGGTTACCTATGAAGATGTTTCAAAAAGATCGAAGACCATTGCAGCGGTAGTAGAAAAGCATCTGATGCCCCCATGGCCGGCCGATCCTTCTTATACTCACTTCTGTGACGAGCTCGTGTTAAGCGATCCTGAAATTTCTATGATTAAAAAATGGAGCGAAGAAGGCGCCCCGGCCGGTGATTTATCGAAGCTGCCTCCGTTACCTGATTTTGATCAGAGGTCACTAATCGGCAAGCCTGACGTTACTTTAAGAATCAAACCTTTCCTTATTGAAGGTGATAATACCGACCGTTTTATGGTAATGAAAATTCCGTTTGAACTGCCGCGGGATACTTTTATCCGTGCAGTGGAATTTATGCCCGGGAGCCCTTATGTGCACCATGTTAACGGACACATAATCTGTTATGAGGAAGGGAAGAAAAAAGATATTTATGCAGGACGATATGTGATAAACACTGAGAAAGCCGATCGTGATTCGGTTTTTCAGGAAATGTCTTTGCTTAATGATGACGGTTCCAATCCTATCCTGATAAACTCTGTAACCAATTATCTGCCTGGTGTTTTAGGAACTATTTACCCAGATGGGATAGGCGGATTTGCCGTAAAGAAAAGAGGAATTATTTACCTGAATGATATTCATTATGGTCCTTCTGCTGAGGCCGTTTCAGATACTTCCTTTCTTAATATTTTTTATGGAAAGAAACCACCGGTAAGGCCCACTATGGAGATTCAGTTAGGGACACTGGGTATTTCCGATATTATACCTCCTCTTATAATTCCTGCAGATTCTGTGAAGAAATTTGTGACACGCGCTAAAATTCTGGGTGATATTTCATTACTTACAGTGAACCCTCACATGCACTTACTTGGAAAATCATTTATTTCTTATGCAGTTAAACCTTCGGGAGATACAATACCTATAATCCGAATAAAGAGCTGGGATTTCAGGTGGCAATATTTTTACACCTTTCCTAAGATGGTTCACATTCCTGCAGGATCAACAATAGAAGTGATAGCTGCCTACGACAATACCGTAAATAACCCGAATAATCCTTTCAATCCACCCCAGACCGTGGAGGGCCGAAACGGAAGCATGAAGACGACGCAAGAGATGTTACAGCTGATTCTTACTTATTTGCCTTATGAAAAAGGGGATGAGGATATCAGCTTGGAAACTAAATAATATCAAAGCTTTCGGACTGTTTCAGCAAATTCCAAAATAAACGGGTTGGTCCTTTTTTCTTCTCCGATGTTTGTAGCCGGGCCATGGCCGCTGTAAACAACAGTTTCCTCAGGCAATACCAATAATTTATTGAAGATGCTCTGCATTAGCGTTTCATAGTCGCCACCAGGCAAATCTGTTCTGCCAATGCTTGATTGAAAAAGCACATCACCGCTTATAATAAAATTTTCCTTTTCAGCAAGAAACGACATGCTGGCCGGCGAATGACCGGGTGTGAATATTGCTTGAAGAAAAGAGTTTCCAAATTTTATCTGGTCACCCTCCTGTAAAAACTTATCAGGAGCGGGCGGCGGATCAGCATGCAATCCATACATTTTTGCAATAGTTCCGGCATTGTTAAAAAGGAAAAGCTCATCCTTGTTCATCATTAACGGAATATTAAAAGTCTCCTTTACCCACTTAACTCCCAGGATGTGATCAATGTGCGCATGGGTGAGAAGCAGCAGCACAGGGTGAAGATTCTTTCCCACAATAAATTTCTTAAGGTCTTCCCTTTCATTTTCATAATAACACCCCGGATCTATAATAATACATTCCCCGGACTCGTCCGATAATATGTATGTATTTTCCAGAAAATCGTTAAAGACAAAATGATAAGCAGCTATCATCGTTTCATATATAAATCCCTAATTTGGATTGAAAGCACGTTCTGTAAATGTCTTGCATTCTAAAGCCTCGTAAAAAGAAAAATGTTTTAATTTCGAAAATATAGATTGATTATTAAATGAAGAGTTCTGGTACCTGCAAAAGTATTGTATTCCTGCTGGCAATTTTAGCCCAAAATTTCTTTTCAAAGGCTCAAACGGCAGATGAAGAGTTCGGTCAAAACAGGGTTCAGTATAAAGAATTTAACTGGTCCTTTTATCAAACGGACAGGTATGTGGTCTATTTCTATTTAGGTGGCCAGGAATTGGGAAAATTTACGGTTATAGATGGCGCGAAAGAAATGGATGACCTGGAAACCATGCTGGAATACAAGCTGAATGATCGCATAGACATACTCGTCTTTAATAACCTTGACGATCTGAAGCAATCAAATATCGGGAGAGGTATTGAAATAAATAATACCGGCGGAGTTACCAAGATTATTGGCAATAAGATGTTTGTTTATTTCGATGGCAGCCATCAGCATCTGCAGCAGCAGATCCGACAGGGCATTGCAAGCATCTTTATGCAAAATATGATGTTTGGCGGAAACATACAGGAAGTAGTACAAAATGCTGTACTTCTTAAAATACCTGCGTGGTACAAGGATGGTTTAACAGGTTATATAGGCCAGACCTGGAGTACGGAGCTCGATAACCGCCTTCGTGACGGTATTCTTTCCGTACGCTATAAAAAACTAAACAGGCTCACAGGCATGGATGCCACCATTGCCGGGCATTCCGTATGGAATTATATCGATACCAAATATGGAAGTGCTACCATACCAAATTTACTGTACCTAACCCGGATAAACCGGAGCATGGAGAGTGGATTTAACTTTGTTTTTGGCAAATCAGTAAAGAGCTTTCTGCAGGAATGGTACGAATACTATCACGAACTGTATACGAGAGAAGATACTGCTAAATCCATCCCGGGCGCACAGGAAATTATAAAAAAGCGTGATCCAAAGGGTATAGTATTTAATCAATTGCATGTAAATAATGATGCAAAACAGATTGCATATGTCCGAAATGAAATCAGTAAATACAGGGTATGTTTAAAAAATACAGAGACGGGCAGCTCCAAAAAACTTCTAAAGGGCGGATTTAAAAGCATTACACAGCCAATAGATTATTCCCAGCCATTGCTGTCATTCGATCCGACAGGAAAAAAACTTGCTATCGTTTACCAAAAAAGAGATAAAACAAATTTGCTGGTTTACAATATGGAAGACCATAAAAAGGAAAAACGCAAGATTATCGCCTTTCAAAAAATTTTGTCAATGGCTTATATCGATCCGACCAACATCGTTATTTCGGCCGAAAATAAGGGACAATCCGACGTTTATACCTTCAATATTAAATCTTCGCGGATTGAGCAGATAACTAATGATTATTATGATGACCTCTACCCGCATTTTGTAAAAATGAATAACCGGCAGGGGATATTATTTTCGTCTAACCGGATTGATGATACACTTCGCATATTAAACCAGGATACAGCAAGGCCTGTTAAAAACCTTGACTTGTTTTTTTATAATACTGAAACGCGTTCTAAGGAATTGCTGCGTGTAACGAATACACCACTATGGAATGAAACCGGTGCTGCATCTTACAACCCTGAATATTTTTCGTATCTGAGTGATCAAAACGGAATCGTTAACAGGTATGTGGCACATATCGATAGCCACTTTCACCATTATGACCAATATTATTATTTCAGAGATTCTACTATTGTTAATCCGACCTACAATATAGATTCCATAATTAATTCTGACAGCCTTTCAATTGATTCCATCCGCAAGATTGCGGTTTATAGGGATACTGCAATTTCCTTTGCTCAAACCAATTATAAGCGCAGCATCCTTGAACAGGATCTGGCACCACGCGCAGGAAAGATGGCGCAGGTAATGCTTCATAATAACCGTTATGAATTTTCATTGGTACCTATCGAGCGCGACAGCGGTTTTGCGGAAATTCCAGGATTGGAATATACAGATTATGCCAGGCGGCTTCTGGAGCACTATTATCCCGGTACTACTATTTCTGTAACTCCTTCAAAAACTGAAAATGCTCATGGTGACACTGTAAGAGCGGATACGTCGCGACTAAACAACAGTAATTACCTGTTCCAAAGCGATTTTACTTTCGCACCTTCAAAACCAATATTAGATACTACTTCTGGTCTCTTTCAGCAACAATCCGTATTCCGGTTTTCAAAAACTTTGCCCTACCTCGTTAAATTTTCAACCAGCTATGTGGTTACCCAATTGAACAGCAGTTTGATTATAACCCGCTACCAGCCGTTCAACGGCGGAGGCGGGCAATTTCAAAACCCATTGCTTACCACCAATTCTCCGCAATTTCAAAATCCGGATCTGAACGCATTTATTAAGGTAAGCATCAGCGACCTGATGGAAGATTACCGGATTACGGGTGGCTTTATGCTGCCCACATCTTTCAGTGGCACACAATATTTTTTGATGTTTGAGGATTTAAAGCATCGGCTTGATAAGCAATATACCGTTTACCGTTCTTCGAACTCACTTGCTTATACATCTGACCGATGGATCTTTCCAATTCGTGCAAAGCAACGAACGTACCTTGCATCAGCATCTTTTCGTTATCCATTAGACCCTAACCGGCGCGTGGGACTCACTGCAACTTACCGTAATGACCGGATTAATTACCTGGCAACCGACAGCTTCAGCTTAGGCCTGGCTCAATCTTACCAAAGCTATCTTTTTCTGCGTGCCGAATATGTATTTGATAATACCCTTGCAGTTCAAACGAATATCTGGGATGGCACCCGGTATAAAATTTACTTAGATGCATCCAGACAGCTTGACGGACATAACACTTATTTCTTTGCTGCAGGCGCAGACTTTCGTCACTATGAAAAAATCAGCCGTAACCTGATCTGGGCTACCCGTTTAAATGGCGCAACTTCATGGGGCGATCAGAAGGTGATCTATTACCTCGGAGGGGTTGACAGCTGGATCAATGCAAAATTTGATCAGACTACACCGGTATCTTCTACTGCGGGATATGCATTTCAAACATTAGCTGTGAACATGCGCGGCTTTCAGCAAAATATTCGTAATGGCAATACCTTTGCGCTTATAAATACCGAAATTCGCTTTCCTGTATTTTCATATTTATTTAATACTCCTATTCGGTCTGAGCTGATCCGTAACTTTCAATTGGTAGGATTTGGGGATGCAGGCACTGCGTGGCAGGGCCTTTCTCCTTATTCACATGATAATCCCTTTAATTCTTCCACCATCACCCAGGGGCCGGTAACCGTACATGTTAATTATTTCCGCGAGCCGGTAGTGGTCGGCTATGGCATTGGTGCCCGTACTACCATTCTTGGTTATTTTCTTCGTGTAGATTATGCGCAGGGAATTGACAGCGGAGCTAAAAAGAAACCAATATGGTATTTCTCTTTGTCAACAGATTTTTAGGCTAATTTTTTTTATAGCCGCATAAGGAATCAATTTAAATAGTTCTCCGAATATTGCATTCTCCGGAATAATTATCTTGCTCCGGTAAAAATAATTTATGATTCAATCGATGACGGGTTATGGAAAAGCGGAAGCATTAAAAAATGGAAGGACAGTCCGTGTGGAAATCCGGTCACTCAATAGTAAGTTTTTTGATTTGAACCTACGGCTTCCCTATTCGCTTAAAGAAAAGGAAATTGAAGTGAGAAACCTGACGACAGAAAGCTTACACCGTGGAAAAATTGATTTGTTCATAAATGTAACAGAGGGATCTTTGGAAAAACCCCAGGAAATTAATGTAGCGTTGGCCAAAAAATACTTCAGGCAATTAAAATCACTTGCTAAAGCGGTTGGTGCTGATAAGAAAGATCTTCTGTCCATAACCATGCAACTGCCTGAAGTATTATCAGGTCAAAAAAATAATGTTGATGAAAAGGAACAGGCAATCGTATTTGAAGTGATACAAGAGGCAATAAAAGATATAGTACAATTCAGGAGGAGTGAAGGAAAAACACTTGATAAAATTCTCAGGGCTAACATTACGACCCTGCTTTCCCTTCTTAAAGAAGTTGAAATATTTGAAAAGGACCGCATTGAAACAATCAGGAAGCGTTTGCACCACCAATTGAGTGAACTTATTTCTTCAGAAGAATATGATCGCAACCGTTTTGAGCAGGAGTTGATCTATTATATTGAAAAAATGGATTTTACCGAGGAAAAGGTTCGTCTCCAAAGCCATTGTGACTTTTTTCTTCAAACACTTGATGATAAAGATTCAAACGGTCGCCGTTTAGGTTTTATATCGCAGGAAATAGGGCGGGAAATTAACACGCTTGGTTCTAAAGCGAATGATGCAGCAATTCAAAAAATAATTGTGCAAATGAAAGATGAGCTGGAGAAAATTAAGGAACAGCTATTAAACGTTCTCTGATTAGTGCGTTATCAGATATATATATTCATTTTTTTGAAAATTATAGAATTCACAAAAAAGATTTATTCCATATTTTTCTTATTAATATAATCTGTGTCGTTTAAACTCACATCTGACTATCATCCGACGGGTGATCAGCCGGAAGCCATAGAGCAATTAGTACAAGGCATCCGACGGGAAGATAAATACCAGGTGCTTCTCGGTGTTACCGGCTCGGGTAAAACTTTTACGATCGCAAATGTAATTCAACAGGTACAGAAACCTACCCTGATCCTTAGCCATAATAAGACACTGGTGGCTCAATTGTATGGTGAATTTAAAAACTTCTTCCCTGAAAATGCAGTTGAATATTTCGTTTCCTATTATGATTACTATCAGCCTGAAGCTTATCTGCCTGTTTCCAATCTCTACATAGAAAAAGACCTCTCTATTAATGCGGAGGTTGAGAAGCTTCGATTAAGCACTACTTCTTCATTAATGTCAGGACGGAAAGATATTATCGTTCTTGCCTCCGTTTCCTGTATTTATGGCATAGGAAATCCTACAGAATACACACGTGCTATTATCCGGTTACAAAGCGGAGAAACAAGAACCAGGAACAGCTTGCTCTATCAGCTTGTAGATGGTTTGTATTCAAGAAGCGATGGTGAAATGAAAGGTGGAAATTTCAGGGTAAAGGGAGATACCATAGATATCTTTCTTCCCTATGCAGACTATGCATATCGCATAACTTTTTTTGGTGATATAATTGAAGAAATTGAAACATTCAGCAAGGATACCGGGAAGAAAATCGGCAATGTAGATAATGCCGCCATTTTTCCTGCGAATATGTACATGGCTCCAAAAGATCAATTCAATGATATCATGAACCAGATAGAGGATGATATGCACAAGCAGGTTGATTATTTTTCAAGCAGCGGAAAATATCTGGAGGCAACACGATTAAAAGAACGCGTAACATTTGACCTGGAGATGATGAAGGAACTTGGTTACTGTTCAGGAATTGAAAATTATTCCCGTTATCTCGATCGGAGAAACCCGGGAGAACGACCTTTTTGTCTTATGGATTATTTCCCAAAGGATTTTTTAATGGTGATTGATGAAAGCCATGCTACCATTCCACAAGTGCGCGGTATGTATGGAGGTGATCGTTCACGCAAAACCATATTGGTCGAATACGGTTTTCGTCTTCCTTCTGCCCTCGATAACCGGCCTCTGAGCTTCCAGGAATTTGAAACTATGATTGACCAGGTAGTTTATGTAAGTGCCACACCAGCAGAATTTGAGCTGGAGCAAACTGAAGGTTTGTTTGTGGAACAGGTAGTTCGTCCGACTGGATTGCTTGATCCGGTAATCGAAGTGAGACCGAGTATTAATGAGGTAGACGACCTGCTGGAGATGGTGAGCGAGCGAACGAAAAGGGGTGATCGAATCCTTGTTACAACGCTTACGAAGCGAATGGCTGAAGAGCTTTCTAAATATATGACCCGGCTTAATATACGCTGCAGATACATTCATTCCGAAGTGGAAACGCTGGAGCGTGTCCAGATTTTGAGGGATCTCCGGCTCGGTGTTTTTGATGTATTAATTGGTGTGAACCTGCTTCGGGAAGGATTGGATCTTCCCGAAGTTTCTTTAGTAGCTATTATGGATGCTGATAAAGAAGGATTCCTTAGAAATGAACGATCACTTACGCAGATTGCAGGACGGGCAGCACGGAATATCGATGGCCTGGTAATCATGTATGCAGATGAGATTACGGAATCTATGCAAAAGACCATTAATGAAACGAACCGGCGCCGGGAAAAACAATTGCGCTATAATGAGGAGCACGGCATTACTCCTAAAACTATTTTCAAATCACGGGAACAAATAATGAAGCAAAGTGCGGTTCTGCAAATCAAGCCGATTGATCCGATGGCTTATGTTGAACCGGAAGAGGCATCCCTTGTGGCAGATCCCGTGGTGGAGTATATGAGCCGCGATCAATTACAGAAAACGCTGCTTACCACTAAAAAGAAGATGGAACGAGCGGCTAAGGATCTCGACTTTTTAGAAGCTGCCCGGTTAAGGGATGAGATGTATGCACTTGATAAAATTATTAAGCAGAAATTTGAAAATAATCCCGCATAATTTTTTTTGGCTGAACCTTCTCAACCTTCCTCAAGTTATATTTACACTGATTAAAAGAATACTGTAATTCACCAAAAAAAATTTAATATGCCTTTTGAACTTCCCAAATTGCCCTATAGCTTCGAAGCAATAGAACCTCACATTGATGCACAAACGATGCAGATTCACCACGATAAGCATCACCAGGCTTACGTTACAAATCTGAATAAAGCTTTAGAAGGAAATGAAGCTGCAAACAGCAGTATTGAAGAAATCTGCAAAAACATTTCTAAATTTCCCATGGCAGTCCGCAATAATGGAGGCGGGCATTATAACCACTCCTTCTTTTGGAACATCCTGCAGCCCGGCGGGAACAGTACGCCTAACGGCACCGTAGTGGAAGCTATTAATAGCACGTTCGGAAGCTTTGATAAATTTTATGAAACCTTCACTAATGCAGGTGTCACCCGGTTTGGCTCCGGATGGGCATGGTTAATTGTAGGCGCAGATAAGAAACTTGCTATTACCTCCACTCCTAACCAGGACAATCCATTAATGGATGTAGCTGAGGTTAAAGGCACTCCTGTGCTTGGAATAGATGTTTGGGAACATGCTTATTATCTTAAATATCAAAACCGCCGCCCAGATTATATTGCCGCTTTTAAAAATGCAATTAACTGGGATCAGGTGAATATGCTATTGAAGAAAGCGATGTAGTATTTGCTGTCGCGGAGATTCCATAAATTGTTATCGTCAAGAATGAAATAACAGCCTTATTGCCCTGTCATTTACAAAGATGTATTTTTATAATTCAGCTTAATGCTTTTTATGAAAAAACAGCTGTTTCTGATATTTTCTGTTCTCTCTTTTGTCAGCTTAGATATCAAAGCGCAAGACACTTACCATACAGCAACCTGGCTGCTTGATGGAACCAATATTTATCCATCTGTCGGAACTACAGCGCCGATCGGCCCCGATTATGGCTGCGCAGTAACCAATAAGCGACCGTATTGGGGCATGCTGGCTGCCTGTGCGCCTGCTGAAACTAACAGTATTCTTGACGGGACAATTTTTGAATATTCTTCATCCAATCCTATAATTCTGGATACCGTAAGCATGGTGATATGGGGCCCGTTTGATGATACGGCTGATATTTTCAACCAGTTAACCACATCATCTATATATACCTGCATTAATTTCTATTTTGATGTCCGATATACTTACAATCACATAAACCTTTCTCTAAAGTCCGGGAAAATTTACTATGCGGTTATTATGAGCTCTGATTCTGTTGAGTCGATATTAATAGAATATTTTCCTATCCTGCAACCTGTTTCATATGTTGATTCCAGTCACTGCTCGATCTGCAAAGGGCACGTGACTTATCTGCCACAACGGATCTGCATAGTGACTGTTGACAGTGCAACAGGAAAAAATAAAATCATGTGGACACCGGAGGACTCTGCAGTGCAGGCATATATTATATACCGACAGGGAAGTGCTGCAGGAAAATTTGATTCAATCGGAAGGGTGGAATTTAACGAACCTAAGGAATTCATTGATGAAGCTTCGAATCCCTTAGAAAAGTCGTATACATACATTCTGGGTACGGTTGATTCCTGCGAAAGGATACAAGCCGATTATACCAGTCCCAAAAATACTACTATTCACCTCACCTCCAGTGTTGGATTGAATGGGGAAGTAAACCTCGTTTGGAACCCGTATGAGGGTTATTATTCAAATACTTCGCAGTACTATTCCACCTATTATATTTTTCGCAATGTCAACTACGGTCCTTATCAGATAATTGATTCCATTGCTTCCAACACCAGTACATATACCGATTTGACCCCTCCCTCTGGTCCGTTAAATTATAGAATTGGAATTCATGTTCCCACCTGTTACGCAGATCAGGGAATTTTCACCTATTCAAACCGCAGCAGCACTACTTCAACCGGCATTTGGGAAGGCTCCTTACCCGACGATGTTAAACTTTTCCCGAACCCGGCGCACAGCCTTTTCAATTTAGAGCTTGGGAAATTAAAAGGGAAAGTTGAATCCATACGCCTGTTGTCTTTATCAGGTGATGTCATTATTCCTTCATTTATTCCTCTAAGTGATAACCTTAACATTGACATTACAAGACTTGCTAAGGGAATTTATATGCTTGAAATCAATTCGAACGGCATCATATACCGGATGAAAGCAGCAGTTATGTAAAAATTGAAGTGTTTACAGCTTCACTATGTGTATGAAGAACACTACTAAATAAAAGGGGGAGCGTCTTTAGACCTTCAAAATAATAAACTATGCCATCAGCTTAATTTTTTTCATTAAGCCACTCTTAAGGTTATCGGCTTTCTTTTTATGAATTACATGGCGTTTTGCCAGCTTATCCAACATAGAAATAGTCTCAGGAAGTAATTTTTCGGCATCTTCTTTAGACGTAGTGGCACGCAAAGTCTTTACTGCATTGCGCGTAGTTTTTCCATAATAACGGTTACGGTCTCTTCGTTTCTTTGCCTGGCGGTCGGCCTTTTGGGCATTTTTGGTATTGGCCATCTGGTAATTTTAGTGGCGCAAAGATAAAAGAATTCAAGTAGCTGCCAAATCAGAGAATTTTATAATATGGTTACATCACCCGCAATCGATGCTTCTCAAAATAACAATTGATTTTAAGAATGCATTATGAACAGTGTTATTGAAATCATTAACATTATTTTTAAAACAACTCCTTTATTTTACATTTACCGACCAAAAATTATACATGGAATTTAAAGACATCCTTTCCATCAGCGGAATGCCGGGACTATTCGAGTTAGTTTCAACAAAGAACAATGGAATCATAGTAAAATCCCTGGAGGATGGCACCTCCCAGTTTATATCTTCCCGTATCCAGGGTGTTTCTCCGCTGGATAATATCTCAGTATATCTTAAGCAGGAAGAAACCATAGAGCTGAAAAAAATATTGCGCGATATGATGAATAAGGAGAATGAGTTGACGATGCCAAATGCTAAAGACGATCCTGCGGCATTAAAAGACTACTTCAAAAAGGTAGAACCTGAATATGATGAAGAAAAGGTTCACGTAAGTGATATGAAGAAGATGATTAAATGGTATCATCTTTTAAAGCAGCATAATTTAATTCCTGCAGAAGAAGAAAAAACAGAGGAGAAAGAAACCGAAAAAACCGGTGTTGAAGCAGAAGAGGGCGAAAAAACAGAAGCGTAATTGGCCGGTTATATCTTTCCAATCTAACCTTACAGCCTTTAATGAAATTACGTATTAATCATTATCGGCATTACCAGCATTAACAGATCTTCATTTTCCTTTTTATCCATCGGCATCATAATGCAGGCCCGGGAGGGAGTAGAACATTCTACCCGCACTTCTTCTTCATTCATTGACGAAAGCATATCAATGAGAAACTTTGCGTTAAAAGCAATTTCCATGTCTTCCCCTTCATAATTGCATACCAGTGTTTCATTCCCTTCATTTGAAAAATCCAGATCACGTGCATTAATCTGCAGTTCGCTGCCGGTAAGTTTCAACGTAGCCTGGTGGGTTGTTTTATTTGAAAGCACAACCAGCCTGCGCAGAGAATTCAGTAAATCACCTGAATTAATGGAGAGCTTGTTAGGATTTTCAGTAGGAATTACTGCCAGGTAATCCGGGAATCGTGCATCGATAAGGCGGCAGATAAGCTTCACATTTCCAAAAGTAAAAAATGCATTGGAGCTGTTATATGAAATTTTAACTTGTGTTTCCTCCTGCGGCAAGGCATTTCCAAGTAATTGCAGTGCCTTCTTGGGAACGATGAATGAAGCGGACTTTATGCTTTTTGCATCGAGCCTTTTATAACGAACAAGCCGGTGGGCATCCGTTGCAACAAAAGTAATTCCCTCCGGTGTCAGCTCGAAATTTACTCCCGTCATGGCCGGCCGCATGTCATCGGTACCAATTGCAAACAACGTTTTATTAATAGCATTAGCAATTACAGGAGAAGGCAATTTAATTTCCTTTGTTTCTTCAGGAACAGGAATGCGGGGGAAATCATCACCGTTTTCACCTGTTAACCTGTATTTTCCTTTATCGGATGTAATTTCTATGGAAAGATTTTTTTCATTCACAGAGAAAGTGAGCGGCTGTTCAGGAAGCGTCTTTAAGATGTCAATAAGCAACCTTGCCGGTACAGCGATTTTCCCTTCTTCACCGGTTTCTACATCGAGCATTGAGCTCATCGATGTCTCCAAATCAGTAGAAAATACAGTGAGCATGCCCTCCTTTATCTCAAACAAAAAATCTTCAAGGATGGGCAATACGGTATTTGAGCTTACAACCCCACCTATTAACTGCAACTGCTTTAATAACGAACCGGAAGACACAATAAATTTCATTCGGAGATTTATTTTTTTAAGAGATGCAAGATAATGATTTTGGAAAAACGACCTTGTTTAATATTAGTATGGAATATAAATCATTGTAATTAAAATGTTCACAATAGATAGGTCTTAATCGGCAACATGGAGTTGCTGCTCATGTAAATGTGTGGCCTGATCACGGCTTACTTTAATTGTAATGGTTAATTTTTTTTCTCATTTTGTACTCATAAATATGCGACCATGAATTTTAGTCAGCTTTTCAGGAAAAAATCGGTTAATCAGATATTAAAAGATGTGGAACAGGGTTACTCCGATGGTGAAGGCGGAACTGGTCTTACCCGCACTTTGAAAGTTCGCGACCTTACATTCTTTGGAATAGCTGCCATCATTGGTGCAGGCATTTTTGGTACGATTGGCCAGGCATCTTTCGATGGTGGCCCCGCAGTTTCATTGCTGTTCGTTTTTATAGCTGTAGCATGTGGCTTTGCTGCGCTGTGCTATGCAGAATTTGCTTCCATGATCCCTATTGCAGGCAGTGCATATACTTATTCTTATGTGGCTTTTGGTGAATTAGTAGCATGGATCATCGGATGGGACCTATTGATGGAATATTCAATAGGAAATATTACAGTGGCTTTAAGCTGGAGCTCTTATTTCGAAACTTTTATCGGGGGTTTCGGCCTTCATCTTCCCTCCTACCTTACATCCGATATTATTTCATCTTACCATGCTTTTGAAGCAGGCAGCACTACTTCACCTGAATACCAGGCCTGGGTAACTGCACCGCGCATTGGCAGCTTTCCTTTAATTGCTGATATTCCCGCCCTGTTCATCACCATATTTATAACCTGCCTTATTTACATAGGTATCAAAGAATCAAGAACGGCCAGTAACCTGATGGTGATGCTGAAATTAACGATTGTAGTAGTAGTCATTTTAATCGGTATATTTTATATAAATCCATCGAACTGGCATCCGTTTTTACCCAATGGAGTAAGCGGGGTGCTAAAAGGGGTAGCAGCCGTTTTTTTTGCTTACATCGGTTTTGATGCCATTAGCACCACCGCGGAAGAATGTGAAAACCCGCAGCGGGATCTACCTAAGGGAATGATATATGCGCTTATTATTTGTACCGTGCTCTATATAATAATGTCTCTTGTTCTTACGGGAATGACGAGCTACAAAAATCTTGGAGTGCAGGATCCTTTAGCCGATGTATTTAAAAATATACCTTCATTAAACTGGCTTGCCGGCGTGATTGCCTTTAGTGCCATTATAGCTACTACAAGTGTATTCCTCGTTTTTCAGCTTGGCCAGCCAAGAATCTGGATGAGCATGAGCCGCGATGGCCTGCTGCCCAAAAAATTTGCAAGCATCCATCCTAAGTATCATACCCCGGCTTTCTCCACTGTAATGACCGGCTTTTTAGTGGCTGTTCCTTTATTATTTTTAAATTTTACATTAGTCACTAATCTTACAAGCATAGGGACCCTGTTTGCCTTTGCATTGGTTTGCGGAGGTGTCCTGATCATGCATGAACAGAAAGATCTGCCCCAGCGAAAATTTAAAGTATGGTATATCAATGGCAAATACATTATACCACTTATGTTTTTGACCCTGTTTTTTTTAATGTATTTATATAACCGGGAAACTCTGATGGATTTTATCTTTTTTAAGAATTCATCGGATACTACCAGCAATGCTATGAGTGTGGGTAAAGAAAACCTGCCTTATTGGATTTTTATAATCTATGCAATTTTGATTTCATGGTATTCCTATAAAAGAAATCTTTCTCTCATTCCGGTCCTGGGCTTATCTATGTGCATTTACCTGATGTCAGCCTTGACCACCACAACCTGGATTGGCTTTACCATCTGGCTTATAATAGGGCTGGTCATTTATTTTCTATATAGCTTTAAAAATAGCAGGCTGCATACAGAAACAAGGATTTAAATTAAACTTGTCAAGTTGTCACGAATACAGTAAATTCACATTATGAAAACTTTCAGTGTGGGTGATTTGAAAGCAAATTTTTCTGATGTGCTGAATATGGTACGGGAAGGAGAAGAAATAGCTATTTCTTACGGCAGAAAGAAAAAAATAGTTGCCCGCATTATACCTGAAAAAAAAGTAAATATTAAAAAAAAGCGCAGGCTGGGATTATTAAAAGGGAAAGGAAAGGTTACTTTTCACGGGCAATGGCGTATTACCGATGAGGATTTCCTTAATTCATGAGTTACCTCCTTGATACGCACACTCTTATTTGGGCAATTTTTGACGATCAGAAACTTTCTCAGCAAATACGATCCATTCTTAGTGATTCCTCTAATAATATTTATGTAAGCCATGTAACCTTTTGGGAAATTTCACTAAAGCATTCTATAGGTAAAATTGAACTAAAAGGCACAACTCCTGATGAATTACCTTATTGGTGTAAAAGGCTAAATTTCGATGTATTCCCTATTTCAGAAAATGATGTATGCAGGTCATATGTCCTTCCACCATCTCTGCACAAAGATCCTTTTGATAGGCTGTTAGCCTGGCAGGCGATCAACCGCAATTATTCTTTATTATCGAAAGACAGCTTACTTAAAGTATATATTCCCTGGAAGCTCACCGTTATCTGGTAATAACATTTGCTGATTTATTTGCCAACTGACCGCAGGCTGCATCTATGTCTTTTCCGCGGCTCCTTCTTATGGTAGCTGTAATCCCGTGATTATTTAAAAAATCACAAAAATAAACGGTGCGATCCTCTTTTGATTTATTATAGGCAACACCTTCTACTGAGTTGTATTCGATCAGGTTTACGCGGGCAGGCACCTGCTGGCAAATCTTAAGTAATTGCCTGGCATCTTCTATACTATCATTAAACTTATGGAAGAGAATGTATTCAAATGAAATACGGTTAAATGTTTTTTTGTAAAAATAATTCATCGCTTCAACCAGGGAAGCAAGATTGTTCTGCTCATTAATGGGCATTATAGTATTTCTCTTTTCATCAATTGCTGCATGAAGAGAAAGCGCTAAGCGAATACGCACGCCATCGTCGGCCAATTTCTTTATCATTTTTGCAATTCCGGCTGTGGAGATGGTAATCCTTCTGGGCGACATGGCTAAGCCTTCAGGTGAGGTAATTTTTCCTATCGATTTCTTAACTGAACCATAATTCAACAGCGGTTCTCCCATTCCCATAAAAACAATGTTCGTAAGCTGTTTCTGATAATGTGCAACTGATTCATTGTTGATCAGCACTACCTGGTCAAATATTTCGTCAAAATTCAAATTGCGTTTTCTTTCCAGTTTCCCGGTTGCACAAAAACCACAGGTTAGTGAGCAGCCAACCTGCGATGAGAGGCAGGCTGTCATCCGGTCTTCGGCAGGAATTAAAACTCCTTCCACAAAGTGGTTATCAAATGTTTTAAAACGGAGCTTTATGGTTCCGTCCTTACTTACCTGTTTTTCATCCGTTGAAAGTGAATTAATGAAATAATTATTTTTTAGCTTTTCACGCAACTCTTTTGAAAGGTTGGTCATTTCATCAAAAGAAGCCGCTCCTTTTTTCCAAAGCCATTCATCCAGTTGTTTCGCACGGAAAGGCTTCTCCTGCAGGTGAACCATGGCCGCAGTAAGCTCATCTTTTGAAAGAATTCGAAAATCTTTTTTTTCTGCCGAAATCATCCGCAAAAATATGCAAATCAATAATTAGTCTCAATCTCAATGCGATTACCTTTATTTGGAGAAGAACCATTGCCCATTTTGTTAATTTGCGTGAAATAATTTTTGATGCCTTCCAAAGAACTATTTTCCTCTACGCTTGATATTTCCTACCAATTTTCTGGCAAGTCCATAATTCTTGGTGCCGCTATTTTTAATGGTGAAGTATTGACGCATCATCTGGTAAATGTGCCACTGCAAACTATAAATCGCCATGGGTTGATAGCAGGTGCTACAGGCACCGGTAAAACCAAATCTCTTCAATTGCTCGCAGAAGGACTTTCAGATAATGGTGTGCCTGTACTGCTAATGGATATCAAGGGTGACCTTAGTGGCCTGGCAAAAGAGGGAACGGTGAACCCAAAGGTTATGGAGAGGATGGCTAAAATTGGCATTGACTGGAAGGCTTCAGGTTACCCGGTTGAACTATTTTCACTATCCGAACAACCGGGCATCCGGTTACGCGCAACCGTTTCTGAATTCGGACCTGTTTTATTTGCTAAAATCTTAGAATTAAATAATGTACAGCAAGGATTGCTTGCAATGATTTTTAAGTATGCCGACGATAAGCAATTGCCGCTGCTTGACTTGCAGGATTTAAAAGCGCTTATACAATTTGTAAGCGATGAAGGTAAACAGGAAATTAAAAAGACCTATGGTGCAATATCAACTGCTTCATCGGGCACTATTCTTCGTAAAATAATTGAACTGGAGCAACAGGGAGCCTCTGTTTTCTTCGGCGAGCCTTCCTTTGATCCGCATGACTTGCTGAGAACCGATAGTAGTGGAAGAGGATATATTAACATCATCCGCCTCACAGATCTTCAAAGTAAACCCAAGTTATTTTCAACATTTATGTTGCAGTTATTAGCAGAAATTTTCAGCTCTTTTCCCGAAGAGGGAGATGCTGAAAAACCTAAGCTGGTTATCTTCTGCGATGAAGCGCATCTGATCTTTAATGAAGCATCAAAACAACTATTGAATGAAATTGACACCACTATTAAATTAATCCGCTCCAAGGGTATTGGCATTATTTTTTGCACACAGAATCCCCAGGATATTCCTGCCTCTGTACTCAGCCAGTTAGGATTAAAAATACAGCACGCTCTTCGGGCTTTTACGGCAGCCGACAGGAAGGCAATTAAGCTTGCAGCCGAAAATTTTCCTTCCTCTGAATTTTATAAAATTAATGACCTGATCACTCAACTGGGAATTGGCGAAGCGCTGGTAACCGCATTGAATGAGCAGGGAACTCCAACTATGCTGGTGCATACCCTAATGAGCAGCCCATCTTCAAGAATGGATATCCTGACCGATTCAGAAATTCAGCAAAATATTTCTGGCTCCAAATTAACAGGAATTTACAATCAGCCTATTGACAGGCAAAGCGCATTTGAACTACTACAGAAAAGGATGAATCTAATGCACGATGATGAAGATTCAGGCAACAGTACACCTGCAACGAAACAAAATAAAGCAGAGCTGAACACTTTTGATAAAATCCTGAAAAGCCCGCTTACCCGTTCTATCGGCGTAACAGTTGCCGGCATGGTAACCAGGACATTGCTGGGTTCCCTGGGATTAAAATCAAGAAGCACCTCGGGAAGGAGACAATAAAAAAAAGATTTGCTGGAATCAAATTATTGTTTACAGAAGATTGTATCTCCTTATATATTATGAAACAATTTTCCTATACGAGCGCTCAATGGGTTCTTGTTATTTTAACTGCAATAGAGACTGCCTGCGCTTCTTACTTTACTAAAAATAACGTTGCATATATACCCCTGACTTCCATTGTTTATTTCCTAAGCGGATTAATGATAGGCTTAATTCCATTGCATCGATTCGCGGCCGTTTTACATAATCCCAAAAGTCTCTATATCCAAATACATCGAATTGCGATAATCGTGTTTTTTTGTTTTGGAATGTACTATTTGATACCGCATGTATACTGGGTTTTTAGCTGGATTAAAATCGATTATCACGCAGCTGATATGATACCGCAAATTCAGGTCGCGTGCCAACGGTTTTTCTTTGGCGAGAAAGTTTATGCTCCAATGCCTGAGGTATGGGGAATGCTACCCACCTATTTACCAATGATGTGGTTACCCTACCTTCCTATTTACCTTACAGGCGGGGATGTTCGCTGGACCAGTGTATATTTTTTTATAGCAGCTATTGCCCTTTTACTCTGGATGCTTGGAAGCCTGAAAAAAATTAACTGGGGACAACTGCTTCTGATTTTAGTATGTATCGGAAATTTAATTTTTATTCAAACTGATTACAACCGAAACTTTTTTGCCTGGACTGAAGAAGGTGTAGTAGTGGGCTATTACATTTTATTAGGATTCGGATTATCTAAAAAAAGACCCTTTTTGACAGGCATTGCAATTACCTGCTGCCTGCTTAGCAGATATTCTTTATTTTTCTGGATTCCTGCTTATCTTATTTATCAATATTTTTCAGGAAGAAGAAACCATGCAATTATAGAAGCCGTCATTATAACCTTTCTTACAACAATTTTATTTATTATACCATATTTTTCTACCAATGCTACTTACTTTCTTCACCTGCCTCAAAACTATAGCAATGTTATTAAGCAGATATGGCTGCATTCCTATGATCAGATTGAAAAATCTCTGGGATTTGCGAAATTTTTTCAAGTTAGCCAGGTAACCTGGCTGCACACTTTTGACATTTTTCTTGCAGCTGCTGTGCCTGTCATTTTTTATTCTATACTTTACTTAAAAAGAAAATCCAATAAAATTAATTTTACCTTTTCAGGCCTATGTGGGTTAAAACTCACGCTCACTTTTTTTTATAATTTTTTAGAAGCGCCATTCTTTTCTTACCTGTATATAGTGCCTACGCTTTTTAGTTATGTGATTCTGTTTCACTTTCTGAATTCTGAAAGTCAGCAATTGATAAAGGATGTTTAATATGATGCGTCGGGAAAGCAGCATACCTCCGAATTGAATATGAATTATTACCCTATCAATTCAATTATCCTTCTGTAATTATACTTTATTTAGTCGTGGTCTTTTAAGTATTCCTGGTAGCCGAGCTTCTCCAATTCCTGTGCTTTATCCTCCACACTATTCTTCATTTTTGTTCTGTATGCAATTAATTTTTCAGTAAGATTTCCACCATCGTTCAAGGCTAAGATCTCCAGCGCAAGTAACCCTGCATTGTATGCACCATTTATGGCAACGGTTGCCACAGGTATGCCCTGTGGCATCTGCACAATGGAATAGAGCGAATCAATACCATTCATAGATTTTGACTGTATGGGAACACCGATAACGGGAAGGTGAGTGCCCGATGCTACCATGCCCGGTAAATGTGCCGCTCCGCCGGCTCCGGCAATAATCACTTTTATACCCTGTTCCGCTGCAGACTTGGAAAAGCTTATCATTCGATCAGGGCTGCGGTGGGCCGAAACAATGGTAAGCTTATAACCTACTTTAAATTCATCGAGAACAGCAGCAGCGTCTTTCATTACATTCAGATCACTATCCGAACCCATAATAATTGCAACCTGCACCTGGAGATTAAGTGACATATTATTTAATTAAACAGCTTACTATATAAATCGGGGATTATTAATTTCAACTGCATTACACACCTTTAACTGGCTTAAGTTCCTGCACCGATATTTTCCTTTTCACCTGATTCGCCTTTCTCTTTGCTTCCCTTATATTTTTTCCAAGAATGGTTATGTGCCCCAACTTGCGCATGGGCCGCGATTCTTTTTTCCCGTATAAATGAATATACACTCCAGGAATTTTTAATGCCTCATTACAACCATGAAGATAATAACTGCCTGTAAATTCTTTTGAGCCTAAAATATTGATCATGACTGCAGGCCTGATGAGTTCTGTGCTGCCCAGAGGTAAATCCAGGAGTATACGAAGCAATTGCTCAAATTGGGATGTGTAGCATGCTTCAATGGTATGGTGACCGCTGTTGTGCGGCCTTGGTGCCACTTCGTTTACATACCAGCGATTGATCTTACTAAGGAACATTTCTACTGCAAATATTCCTGTACCGTTCATGGCCTTTACAACCTTTACTGCAATACCTTCTGCCTTTTTCAAAAGTGAGGCACTTATTTGCGCCGGACAGATCAACATGGTTACCAGGTTAGCTTTTGGATCGAACTCCATTTCTACAGGCGGAAACATTTTGATGTTACCTTTTTGATCTCTGCAAACTATAATTGAAATTTCTTTCCTGCAATCTATAAGAGCTTCGAGAATTGAAGGTTCCCTAAAAGGAATATTTTTGTCCGATTTAAGATCGTTGCTGCTCATAAATTGTACACCTCTGCCATCATATCCTTCCTTCCTTGATTTTGCAACAAATTTTTTCCACTTGTATTTTTCAACAGCCAATTTCCATTCATCCGGCTTATTTACCAGTACATATGGTGCGGTAGGAATTTTATGGTGCGAATAAAAATCTTTTTGTAACCCTTTATCCTGAATAATCTGCAAAACCCGGGGGGAGGGGATTAACTTTTTTCCCTGTTTTTCCAACTCCAGTAACGGCTGATTGTATATGTGCTCGATCTCATAAGTTAAAATATCCGCCTTTTCACCCAACCGTAATATGGGTGCTTCTTCTGAAATACTGCCTACAATTTGATGACTGGCAATACCCGATGCGGGACAATCTTTATCAGCATCCACAATAATACATTCTATATTATAGCGCAATGCTTCTTCTATAAACATACGGCCAAGTTGCCCGCCACCAATTATTCCTATTACGGGATTATTCTTCATCACAAAAAGCTTTATTTAATATCACCTTTGGTTCCTTTAAAATAACAAGCGATAAAAATAATATTCTGAATGCACATCGGTAATAACCTAAAGAGGCCTGAAATTTATTTCGCCTGCTATTTTAAATAAAAAATCGTCCGGACGTGGACGATTTTTACTTTAACCCAACAATTTATTACCAGATTTTTCCTCTCACTTTTTCATCCCGATACATGGAATCTCCTGACTTTACACCAAAGGCAGTATAAAATTCTGGCATATTAGACAGCACCCCAATAACTCTGTATTTGCCAGGGGAATGCGGATCCACTACCAACCTTCTCTTTTGTTCCTCGGCTCTGTGAGAGCCTGCCCACACCTTGGCAAAACTGATAAAGAATCGCTGCTCAGGAGTAAATCCAGCTATTTTTATCGTATCGTTTGGATTCGATTGTTGTGCCTTCTTAAACGCATTATATGCAATAGTTACTCCCCCTAGATCGGCTATATTCTCGCCTTCTGTAAGGGCTCCATTCAGGTGAAAGGTATCTATCGGTGAGTAACCATTGTACTGTGCTTCAATAAGCTTTGTACGGAGCGTATAGGCAGCAGAATCTTCGCTGGTCCACCATTTTTTTAAATTTCCTTCGGCATCATAAAGCCTTCCCTGATCATCGAAGCCGTGGGTAATCTCATGGCCGATAACGGCTCCTATAGACCCATAGTTCACCGCATCGTCACCATTTGGGTAATAGAAAGGAGGCTGCAAAATCGCAGCGGGAAAAACGATCTCATTATTCGTTGGATTGTAGTATGCGTTAACCGTTTGAGGTGTAAGAAACCATTCGGTACGATCTACTTCAGTGCCGAGCTTATTCAAATTTCTGTGTGCCTCAAATTCAATACTTCGGAAGACATTCAGCACAAAGGGGCCGTTGTTTATCTGAAGAGATGAATAGTCGCGCCACTTATCAGGATATCCTACCTTAATAGTTAACTGGCTTAATTTTTTTTCAGCATAATCTATTGTATTGCTGCTCATCCAGTCCACCTTTGCAATACGTTCATTATAGGAACTGATGAGATTATGAATAATATCCAGCATTCGCTGCTTTGATTCAGCAGTAAAATTGGCTTTAACATATTCTTCACCTAACAATTCTCCAAGGCAAAAATTTGCCAGGTTCTGTATGCGCTTCCACCGAGGATCAATTTCCTGGACACCTCTAAGAACTTTACTATTAAAATTAAAGTCTTCATTTACAAAATCCGAACTTAGCAGAGATGCAGCTCCATCTATAATATGAAACTTATAATATATTTTCCAGTCTTCAATACTCGTAGACTTAATGGCATTATTTACCTGGCTTAAAAATTTAGGCTGATTTACAATCAGAGTTTCAAATGGTTTAAGAGACAGTGTACTGAAGTAAAGATCCCAGTTAATATTTTTATAACTTTTTTTCAGTTCTGATTTCGTCATTTTATTATATACAGCATAAGGATCACGCTGTTCTACCTGGGTCATCGAAGCGCCTGCTAACTTAGTTTCGATATCCATAATTATACGGGCATCTTTATCGGCTGTTTCTGTGCTATTCCCCGTTAGGGTAAAATACTTTGCAATATGTTTCAGATAAGCTTCCCGAATTTCTTTTGACTTTTCATCATTCATAAAGTAATATGCTCTATCAGGCAAGCCAAGTCCTGTTTGAAAAAGATACAATACATATTTTTTACTGTCTTTCTGGTCCTGGTTGACCGCGCATGCAAGTATACCAACTGAATTAACCAGGTTCGAACTGGCAGTAAACCGGATTACATCATCTGTATTCGTAAAAGAAGCGATTGTATCGAGCCAGGGTTGTAAAGGGGTAATGCCTTGCTTTTCAATACTGACAGAGTCCATACCTGTAGCGTAAAAATTTCCAACCTTCTGAGTTGAACTTCCGCTTGCTGCGCTATTATCTGCGGCAGCCCTGTCCAGCACTTTACGTACTTTGTTTTTAACTGAATCATCCACTACTTCCAGAGCGCGCCAGGAACTTTCTGTAGAAGGAATAGGATTGGTTTTTATCCATTTCGAATTTACAAAATCATAAAAATTTGTAACCGGATTATACGAAGAATCGAAGGTGTGCGGGTCAATGATGTTATTTTCAACAGTCATTGATTTTTTATTTGATGTAGTACAGGATGCTATTGCAGTAAGTATTGCAATAACCGCCAGAAGTGTTTTTCTCATAAGAAGCATTTGTATTTAAGGATGGGGCAAAGTTAACCTGAACGTCCTATTTATTTAAGTTTTCAGGCAAGTTAATAACCTGATAAGATGCGTATTCATTGATAATATCAAATTCGTCCAAATCAATAAACAGACTGATAAATAAATCCTGAATCTCGACTTTAGTTTATAGGTTTAACCTGCATAGCAGAAATACTAACAGTAGTTGGTCTGCTTTATTTTAATGATTGCCTTATGAAATCATTGTTTGGTCAAAATAAGATGAGCCCTATACACATTACTGAACGATGCATTTATTTTTACCGTAAAGTTTCTTGTTGAAAAAAGTCTTCCGATACCCGGTTCTGTGCATCACCTTTATTATTTTTCATTTTTGCTCCATTGCCCAGTTTCACTTTGTTCCGGCGCTGGTCTGGCTTTCAAACGGGGATACCCTGAAGGGGTGGGTTAATGACCGGGGATGGACCAAAATTCCAGGGCATATCCGTTTTAAACAAGACCCACATGATCCTGAAAGCATCTTTTATTTTCCTGCAAATATTGCTGGATTCACCGTAAACAATAAAGAAGCTTTTGTAAGCTATGTAGGAAATATTGATTCTGCGCATGCAGTAGTCCGGCATACATCTACGGCAATTAAACCCCGCGGTATTTTAGATTCTCTGTTTTTGAAGCCGCTGGTGAATGGAAGAGTCAGCTTATTTTTTTCCATAGACAAGAGGGGTGTTATGCACTACTTTATAAAAGCCTGGAACCGGCCCATTGAAGAACTTCACTTTTTCGAATTTATATTTTATGAAAAAGGAATTAATAAGGGAATTTTCGAGTCGGTAACCATGCATGTTATTCAGCAAAATCAATATAAACAGCAGTTACTGGTTTCCTTTGCCGATTGTCAGGCAATCTATGTTCATTTAGCCACATCAAAGACCCATTTTACAAGGCATAATCTTAAGAAATGGTGCCTTGAATACAACCAACAATGTGTAGAGTAGGTGCATGCGTTTTACAATACTCCTTCAATTGAAAAAATTTATTTCTCAAATATTTAGCATTAGTAAGATTATATTAAAATTAGATTATATTAAATTTTTTTGCATCACTTTGTTTAAATATTGTGCCCTACAGTTATATGCTTGTAGCAATTCTGATGGAACTGAAGATAATGCACTCTTTACACCCGCTGCTGGATTTAATGACACTGCAACGATTACCGTAAAGGTAAAAGATGCCAGTGGCAACTGCTCTACGGATGTCGTTTTTCACATTGCTGTTTCTGCTCCTGCAAATGTCACCGTTAGTCCGGCTAAGTTTTGCATGAATGGCTATGGCGCAGTTACCGTTACAGCAGATCAGCCCATCAATACGATCTGGAAAGTTACCGATACCGAGAGCAATTTCGACCAGGTCAACGGGAACCAGGTGATGGTGCACGGCAATTCAAGCTCCTTTACAGATACGCTCTGGGTAGTTAGCGGCACTGGCTGCTGTAAGCAATATCCTGTTTCGTTTACTGCCGATAACACTTGCTGTAGCGCATCCAGCGGACTGGTATATGATAACCCTACGCCGCTGACTTTGGAATATAATCTGAAGCTGCAAAACTATGCTGCAGACTATAATACCGGTGTAATTGATATGAATGGCACCACCAACAATAAAATTTCTATCAATGGCATATTCAATATTGACACCAGCATTACTTTTCGAAATTGTCCGAAGATAACTTTTAGTCCCGGTGCTATTACAAAATTTATTACTCACAACACTCCTGTTTATCTTAACGCTCGAAACAGCACATTTCAAAATTGTGATGATAATAGTATGTGGAAAGGTATTGTAGATAGTACCACTTATGCTTATTTTAATTCTGATAGTTCATTTGTATTGAAGCAGGCTATTGTAGGAGTTAAAAGTACCAAAGGTGGAAATGTCCAGATCAAAAATAGCACCTTCTCGGATAATCACGAAGATGTACGTTTTCAGAACTATGGGAGTAGCTTTTCAAATTCCTATATCAAGACCTCATCGTTTACGGCTGCTTCAAATGGCCTAAAGAGTCCCTATAGTAACCAAACAAAGTATGTGGCAATAAATGATTCCGCAGATGGTGCACTTACTATTGGAGGTACAAGCACGGGTAACGCTTTTTCAGGTGGAACACATGGTGTAAAGGCGAACGGAGCGTTAATTACCTTATACGGAAATACCTTTACCGGCTACGGAACCAATCAATATGCGGTTAAGGCAAAAGGAGGTATGGATGTACTCACGGTTGGCGCAACCGCTTCGGGAAAAGGAAATACATTTATCAGTGACTCCAATGCAATTTCTTCTTCATATGGCACGCTTACCGTTCAAGCCAACAACTTTACCAACTGCCAGACAGCGGTAGAGGCCGATAACGCCAGTGGAAAAACCCTGAAGATAAAAAACAACAACATCTCAAATGCACAAATCGGTATCTATTGTTACAACAATCCGGGAGCGCACTTCGATATTGGGATGAATACTATATCAACCCACACAGCAACAGGAACCACTCCGGTGATTGCAGGAATTTATATCAGCGAAACAGGTCCAGTGACGGATTACGACAACGTTTATGATAACGTCATAACGTCAAAAGGCATATATGGCATCTATACTTTAAATGTGAGTTATCTGACACTAAAGAACAATACGATTAATCCGTTTAGCTTAAGTTTAAGCACTCCCACCTATGGCATACGTAATGAAGGTGGGCAGGGTTTAAAATTGTATTGTAATACCATTACCGGAAACGTATCGTCAGCAAGCAGTAACATTTATGCCATTTCCATCTCTGCATCCACGGTTGATACGTTAACAAGCAATTCGACCGATAAAGCTTATTATGGCTTACAGATTAGTGGGAACAGCAATGGCATGAGAGTGCTTTCCAATAGTTATTACGATCATCGAGTTGCAATTCAATTAGGATTGGGTGGAAGTTTTTCTACTATGGGAGATCAGCTTGTTCGGAAATATGATGGCGTTCATAAACAAATACCGGGAGATAAGTTCTATGCAAATTATACCGGATCTGTTTATCAACTTGGCGGAAATAGTGGTCAGCCGACAAATTTTGCTTACAATAATACTACTCCGTATAGAATTTTCGCTAAAGAACCTACAAGTAATTTTATTCCATCTTTTATCGATTCAACCGCCCTATTCTCCAAATATTTGCGGCACTCAGCTTCGTAGTTCAGAAACTGACATTGATTCAAGCAATACTGCAAATGATTCAACCGATTACAGTGAATACAATGCAATTATTCAAGCTGATAGTAGTGATTATTCTACATGGAGTGAAAAGCAATTTGTCTATGAATCTGTAGCTGCGGATTCCACTCAAATGGTGGGTGACGAAGAGTTACAAACCTTTTATGACACTACTGGTACTTCAAATATAGGAACGCTTGCCGACGCAGAAAAAATTATGGCTAATGCTTATAAAGATTCCTCTGAGGTAAATATTGATTCCTTGAACATTGCCATGGATTTATTAAATGATATAAATTCTAATTTTGATTACGAAGAAAATCTAAAGCAAACTCTTACCTTATTTGCTTCACATACCAACGACTCAGGATTGAGCTTTAGTGACGGTGAAAAGAGCTATATTGATTCAGTTTCTGTCCTTTGTCCATATACAGCAGGAGAAGGTGTTTATTTTGCCCGTGGATTAAGGGAAACATATAATGGTGCAATATTTTATAACGATAGCCTTCTGTGTATCCTTAATCAAGGAATTCCAAAAACTCATCCATCGTATGATGCTTTAAAAACACAGTTTGGAATCTATCCTAATCCTGCACTTGATGAAATTTACTATTTAATTTCAGCCAATGAGACGAATCCTATTTATTTAGATATAGTGAATGCCTATGGACAGGAATTAATCCACAAAGAAGTATCCAATCATGAATTGAGCAGGCTGGATGTTTCCCAGTTTTCCAATGGGCTTTATTATGTATATTTAAATAGTGCTAAGAAAAGAATTGCCTTGAATAAACTCGTGATAGCTCGATAAGAATTAAATATGATAAAGGTTTTTCTTACAGTTATGATTCTGGGATATTCATTGGTTTCCGCTCAATTGAGAACTAATATTTGGGAATTGAGTGGCACTAGAAGCGCTAACTACAGAAATAAACAGAACCTTACAGAAGTAAATTTCAGTAATAATTTTGCAGACACCTCGACGGTTTTTAGACAGATGTCTTTTTTCATTACCAATTCGAGTATTTCTGATACTGTGGGAAATTTATTGTTTTATTCAAACGGCCAGTGGATTGCCAATCGCAATCACGATTCGCTTCAAAATTGTAAAGAATTTAATCCTGGCTATTCCACTGACCATTATTATGATGGCGGGGGACTTGGGTTTACTCAAGGATTAATCATAATACCACACCCGGATAGTGGTTTTTTATACGATTTATTTTACATCACTACTGAGAAGATACATTATCATGGCAATTTATATTATTATCCATTTCACTTAAGTCATAGTATCATCGATATGCGGCTCGATAGTGGATTAGGAGCAGTTACCATTAAGAATGAGCACCTTATTGAAGATACGCTTGTACAAGGAAAGTTAGCAGCTTGTAAGCATGCAAATGGTAGAGATTGGTGGATCATTGACCACAAATGGAATTCCAATATTTTTTATACGTGGTTACTTACACCTTCTGGAATTGAAGGGCCTTTTTTGCAGAATATTGGTTCGAAAGTTTTAAACGATTTTGGCTTCGGTCAAGCAGTTTTTTCTCCAGATGGTAACCAGTTTACCATTCAAAGTAACTACGATTATTTTATGGACCATTTTCATTTTGATAGGTGCTCAGGATTGCTTAGCAATTGGAGTAGATTGTACTCACAAACGGATGTAAATAATTTTGTCGGAGCAGCCTTTTCAATGAATAACCGTTATCTGTACCGATGTTCGTATTTCAATGTTATTCAGTATGATACGAAGATGGATAATTTTTTTAATAATCCGGATACAGTTGCTACATGGGATGGTACATATGCGCCTTTGGATACCTGGTTCTTTTTATCACAACTTGCTCGCGACAACAGAATTTATATTAGCACTGATGGAGGAGACAGTGTGCTCACCTATATAGATCAGCCTGATAGCGCAGGTGTATCTTGTAATGTTATCCAACACGGTGTAATTTTACCATATTTAAATAATCATACTGTTCCCTATTTTCCTAACTACGACCTCGGCCTTATCGGAAATTACGTAGCTGATGCAGGAGCAAATGATACAATCACCAAAGGTCAGAGCGTACGGCTTGGCATCCCTCCTGTTTCAGGAGTAAAGTATTTGTGGCATTCAGATTCCACTTTAAGCGATACCACCGTTGCACAGCCTATTGCATCACCGGATACCACTACCACGTATTACCTTACCGTCACAGACACTTCCACTTACAGCAGTTGTAATGTGAGAGAAGATACCGTAACGGTGTTTGTAGATATTGCTGATGCGGTATACTCTCCTAAACCGCAAAACCACGGTACTTTTAGAGTTTCACCCAATCCGGTTTCCACCTGGCTTAATATTATTTATCAATCAAATGATGATGGTGTGTTTGAGCTGTATAATGCATTTGGCTATCGAGCAGCAACTATGAGTTTATATCACTACTTTAAAAACCGAATGCTGGCCGTAAGTGCTCTTCCAAATGGAATATATGGATGGAGGGTGATGCAGCGAGGTGAGCGGATAGCGGAAGGAAAGGTAGCAGTGATAAACAGATAAGAAGGAGTTGAGGTTTTTATCCTATTCTCAGTCCTATCAATATTCCAATAAACAAGAACAGTATTGCGAACATTATTAAATGAGCAATAATGATAGAGTCTTGAATGTCCTCATGGATATTGAACCGTTTCCTATAACCTGAAACTATTTGGTTCATTCAATAATGAATTCGTTACGATTTCGGCTTACTCCAAAGATCACAAATTTTCCACTCAAGATGCTACTTTTTAAAATAGTTAGGGTATTCCCGAAAATGTTTCAAATTCATTTGGAGTGATGGCTAATGCTTGCTGATCATCTTGCTAAGAGATATTTTTTTGATTCATGGAGCAGCGGATATCCTTTTGGTTTAGCAGCGAACACA